>NZ_VIKY01000051.1:0-69978 GCF_009711925.1 Dolichospermum sp. UHCC 0352
TGTCAAATCCGTACACCATTTGACATAAGGACCCTTACTTAGCCGCAGCAGAGAAAGCAATAAGTGTCCGCACTTTAACAGATGCGACTGGATTAGCACCTAATCGTGGTTATTATCTGGCTGCTAAATCTTTTGCTGATAGCAATTTGGATACTCTGAAAACGGTTATTGATGAAGTCAAGAAAGTAAGCGACTGGACAAAAAATAATCCACCTGAAGTTGCTAAGTTACTATCACCTATATTAGGTATAGATGCGGCTGTTTTAGAAATAGCCGAAAAGCGGCGTGAATATGGTGTATTACCTCTAACAGATGAAATAATTACGAAACAACAAGAAGTTGCTGATGCTTTCTATAAGATCAAATTGATTCCTAAAGAAGTCAAGGTTAAGGAAATAGTTTGGCAAAATAATAAATAATCTGGTAATTGGTAATAGGAAAATTACTAATTATCAATTATTTCTAAAAATCTGCCTTTACTCTCTCTGCGTCTCTGAGCCTCTGCGTGAGAAAAAAATAAATCAAGGTAATTAAAAATGATCAAAGAAATAACACGCCGTGAATTTATCGCTACTGCTGCTTTAACAACTGGTTTTGCTTTAGCCGTACAACCTGTTTCTGCTAAAGTGATTACCACAGATACAAAAGGATTAATTGCGGGAGGGGTGAAAATTCCCGTTGAGGGTGGGGAAATTCCGGCATATAGAGCGCAACCAGAAAAGGGTGAAAATTTTCCTATTGTCTTGGTAATTCAGGAAATATTTGGTGTTCATGAACATATACAGGATGTTGTTAGACGCTTTGCTAAATTAGGGTATTTAGCGATGCCTGCGGCGGGCTAACGCCAACGCTCCCGAACTATTCATCCGTCAAGGTGATGTGTCAAAATTAAGCAATATTGACGAAATTCGCGCAATTGTATCCAAAGTTCCCGATACTCAAGTTCTATCAGATTTAGATAATATTGTTACTTGGGCTGTAAAATCAGCCAAGGGTAACGCTGATAAATTAGCAATTACGGGTTTTTGCTGGGGTGGTCGAATTACCTGGCTATATGCAGCATATAATCCCAATGTAAAAGCAGGTGTGGCTTGGTATGGAAGATTGGTAGGCAATGTAACCGAACTACAGCCTAAACACCCTGTTGATATTGCTTCTGAGTTAAAAGTCCCCGTGCTGGGACTCTATGGAGGTCAAGATACAGGTATTCCTGTGGACACAGTAGAACAAATACGAGAAAAACTCAAATCTAGTAGCAATAAATCAGAGATAATTGTTTATCCTGATGCACCTCACGCCTTTTTTGCCGATTATCGCCCTTCTTACCGCGAAAAAGATGCCCAGGATGGTTGGCAAAGACTCCAGGTATGGTTTAAACAGTATGGAGTGTGAGTTTCAATATTTCTAGAACTTACGCAGAAATTACGGATAAACGAACCGCAGAGGCGCAGAGGACACGGAGAAATAAGAGTTTGAGAGGTTTTGCGTAAGTCCGAATTTCATGTTTTGATAGTCAACCTATTTAAATACTAACTATGTCAGAAAATTATCGTTTTGAAACCCTACAAGTCCATGCTGGACAAGAACCTGCACCTGGTACTAATGCCCGCGCTGTACCAATTTATCAAACCACTTCCTACGTTTTTGATGATGCTGAACATGGAGCGCGGTTATTTGCTCTCCAGGAATTTGGTAACATTTATACCCGGATTATGAATCCGACAACGGATGTATTTGAAAAAAGAATTGCAGCATTAGAAGGGGGCGTAGCAGCTTTAGCAACTGCAAGCGGTCAAGCGGCACAATTTTTGGCAATAAGTACGATCGCTCAGGCAGGAGATAATATTGTTTCTACCAGTTTCCTCTATGGAGGAACTTATAACCAGTTCAAAGTTACTCTTCCGCGATTGGGAATAAACGTCAAATTTGTGGAAGGAGATGATCCAGAAAAATTCCGTCAAGCGATTGATGAACATACCAAAGCTTTGTATGTTGAAACCATTGGTAATCCCCAATTCAACATCCCAGACTTTGCTGTTTTAGCTCAAATTGCCCATGAAAATGGTATTCCTTTAATTGTAGATAATACCTTCGGTGCAGGTGGATATCTAGCACGACCAATTGAACATGGTGCAGATATTGTTGTAGAATCTGCTACTAAATGGATAGGTGGTCATGGTACATCTATTGGCGGCGTGATCGTTGATTCTGGTAAATTTGATTGGGGTAACGGCAAATTTCCCCTCTTTACCGAACCTTCCCCCGGTTATCATGGATTGAATTTTCAAGAAGTATTTGGGAAAGGTAGTCAATTTGGGAACATTGCCTTTATTATTCGCGCCAGAGTGGAAGGATTACGAGATTTAGGAGCAGCATTGAGTCCATTTAACGCTTTTCTATTACTGCAAGGATTAGAAACTCTTTCCCTGCGTGTAGAACGTCATGTAAATAATGCTTTAGAATTAGCTAAATGGTTAGAACAACAAGAGCAGGTAGCATGGGTTAATTATCCAGGACTTCCCAATCATCCATATCATGAACGAGCAAAAAAATATCTTCGACATGGCTTTGGTGGCGTTCTTAATTTTGGTATCAAAGGTGGATTAGAAGCAGGTAAAGCTTTCATTAGTAATGTGAAATTAGCTAGTCATTTGGCAAATGTCGGTGATGCAAAAACCCTTGTTATTCATCCTGCTTCTACAACTCATCAACAGCTAAGTGATAGTGAACAAATTTCGGCTGGTGTAACACCTGATTTGGTGCG
Source organism: Dolichospermum sp. UHCC 0352 (assembly GCF_009711925.1). Classification (NCBI taxonomy): domain Bacteria; kingdom Bacillati; phylum Cyanobacteriota; class Cyanophyceae; order Nostocales; family Aphanizomenonaceae; genus Dolichospermum; species Dolichospermum sp. UHCC 0352. The sequence continues at coordinate 2,765 of NZ_VIKY01000051.1, forward strand.
GGTATCTGTGGGAATTGAACATATTGATGATATTAAGGAGGATTTTGAACAGGCATTTAAGAAGATTTCTGGCTAATATACCAAAAGAAAAAGATCCCCGACTTCTTAAATAAGTCGGGGATCTGGGAATCTATAGCTAATTGCTAATTTTATGAAATACTTAGACTTCATTTCATCAAAAAACCAGTTTTACCAATTGTCAGCACCATTTTCATTAGAATCTGGTGAAGTATTAATTGATGTTCAGGTTGCTTATCGCACTTGGGGAAAATTAAACGCAAACGGCGATAATGGAGTCTTAATTTGTCATGCTCTCACAGGTTCTGCTGACGCTGACGACTGGTGGGGAGATTTGTTTGGTTCAGGAAAAGTCTTTGATTCTGACCAGGATTTTATTGTGTGCAGCAACATTTTAGGAAGTTGTTACGGTACAACTGGAGCAACTTCTATTAACCCAAAAACAGAAAATATTTATGGTGGATCTTTTCCCCGAATTACAATTCGGGATATGGTTCACCTCCAAGCTGCACTATTAGAATATCTGGAAGTTAAATCTCTACGGTTAGCAATTGGTGGTTCGCTGGGTGGAATGCAAGTTTTAGAATGGGCTTTATTATATCCAAAAAAGGTGAGAGCGATCGCACCAATGGCATCACCTGGAAGACATTCAGCATGGTCTATTGGCTTGAGTGAAGCCCAAAGACAGGCAATTTATAGCGATCGCAATTGGCAAGGTGGGAACTATACAATTGATACACCACCAGTCCAAGGATTAGCGGTAGCGCGGATGATGGCAATGATTACCTATCGTTATTGGGAGAGTTTTTCAAATCGTTTTGGAAGGCAGCAGGATGAATCTAATCAGTTTGCAATATCCAGTTATTTACAATATCAAGGTCAAAAACTAATAGAACGTTTTGATGCTAATACTTATATTACATTAACTCATGCAATGGATAGTCATGATGTTAGTTGGAACAGAAAAGATTATCAATCAGTTTTGCAAAGTATTAAACAACCAACTTTAATTATCTCCATTGATTCTGATGTTCTTTATCCTCCAGTGGAACAACAAGAATTAGTAGATTTAATTCCTAATGCTCAACTGGGGTTGCTTAAATCAACTCACGGACATGATGCTTTTTTAATTGATATGGAAGCATTAAATGAAATCCTAGTCTCTTTTAGGAAAGAACTAGATGATGTGAATAAGAGTAAATATTCTTGAAGTTTACCGTAGATGTACAAATTTGCTGCTGCTTGGGAACAAGAAACAATAGTTTTTGGTGCTTCTCAACCTGGATATACTGATCATCAGGTATATGATTGGATTGAGTTTATGAAATCCCACAACATTCAGCGAGTTTACTGTTTACTTAGTGAAAAACAACTAGCTAATTATGCTCATCTTTTAGATATATATCAGCAAGAATTTGGTAATCAACAAGTTTGTTGGACACCAATTGAAGATTTTCATTTATCTGATTTAGAAACACTCACACAGAAAATACTGCCTTTTTTAATCACAGCAAATCAACAAAATGAAAAAGTAGTTGTGCATTGTGCTGGTGGAATTGGTCGCACTGGACATATATTAGCAGCGTGGTTAGTTACTGTGCGGGGATTTTCTAATCAAGATGCAATTTCTGCTGTTATAAGAACAGGGAGAAATCCTCATGAAGCTGTAATGTTAAGTGAAAATCCGTTACAAGTTGCACGAGAATTAAATGTGCTGCTGAATAATTGTCGTCTAGCATTCTTAACTAATTGATGAATATTGCATTTGTATGAAAAATCAGCAATTTCTACACACTTTACCTTTGATAAAATAGGTGATTATCAAAATCATTGTAAAATTGCAAACGAGCAGTTCCCACAACTAAATTATTCGTTTTCTCACCAGAGGAAATAACATGAACTCGAAATAGATAAATACCTTCACTGGTGGGATTATAAAAAGGTTTTAAACCGATAGTAATTGTTTGATTTGCAGAAACTGGTTTATCAAAAGTAGCAATGACAGTTTGTGGTTGAGTTGAACTTTTGCTTAGTGTAATACCTATCTTTTCTTTTTGTCCACTTGCTTCTACGAAAGCAAAACTGTCTTTCTGACTGAATTTAATATTTTCTACACCTTCTATTTGTGTTAAAACAACCTGTTGCAGTTGCCAATTAGCCAGAGATTCTGGTAATTTGATTGTAAAATAATAAGTTGCATCCCAAGAACCTGTTTGATTGTAACTTGTTTTGGCAGTTAACAACGGTTTTGGTGTTATCCCGTAGGTAGTAGGCACAGATAATAAAAATATTCCTGTACTAATAGCTAGAGTTTTACAAAGAGTTTTAAAGTTGTTCATGTTTTTAGGATTTGATATTTTAAATAGGTTTTTCTATTGCATTACATCCTTTTAGTTTAGCAAGTGGAACTTATTAATGATTACAATACTGTTTGGTTAAGAGTTTTTGTAGGTTGGGTTAGAGGATGTTTTAAAAGTTTTCAATGTATAAATTAACCCCTCTCCAAACCTCTCCCCGAAGCGGGGTGAGGCTTTGAAACCCCCCTTACCTCGTAGGGAAGGGGGGTAGGGGGGTTAGGTTTTTGGAGATTATTGGTTTTATTTAATACTTTTCAAACACCCTCTTGAGCGACAGCGCAACCCAACAAACGTCCGTAAATGTTGGGTTTCCTAATGTCAACCCAACCTACCTGATTTAATGTTTTTAGATTATGACAAGTATAGGTTGTTTGAAAAATGGTTCTAATTGCATGATTAACTCCCTAATAATCAAAATGAATTAAATTGAGTGTTGGGTTAACCAAGCTTCTAAATCAGCAACACTAGAAAAGTCTAATAATGCCTCTCCTAAGTTTTCTAACTGTTCAATTGATAATCCTGTAATTCGCTCGATTAATAACGCATCAATTTCCCCAATCCGACGATGTAGTAGACGCAGTATTAAGTTTTTTTCTCCTTCTTGCTTTCCTTCTTGCTTTCCTTCTTGTCTTCCTTCTTCTTTAGCTTGTTCTCTATTTCTTTGATAAAGTGGTTCTAGTCGCATAATTAACTCCCTATCATCTGTTTCTAGTTCTTGATTTACTCTCAAATTTTCGCGCAAGTTGTAAACTAATTCCAGGGTGGCTTTTTGGTATGGGTGATCTAATGGTAACGCCTGCAACTCGATAATTGCTTGTGATTGTACGCTTCCCCTACCCAAAAGCCTCAACCATAAAGTCTCCGGTGTTTGTGGTAGTTGGTGTATTGCCACAATTGCTGTTCGCAAGGCATCTGCTAAAAAATGTACTCCCGATAACCAATCTTCTTTTTGGACAGTTCCAAAGCTAGATAAACGAGTTTCAGATATGGTGGGGGTTAAAATCCACAATTTAGGAATTTCTGACTCCTGAAGTTTGATTTTATTGGCTTTGGCTTCTCGTCGCAATGAAGCCTTGACTTCTAATAATTTGAGAATACAGTCGCAGATTTCATCGCTAGAAGCTGGATTGCGGTATGGTTCTATTATTGCAGGATTTTCGGCAAGTCTTCCTAGTAAGCCCAGTATTTGTAATTTAGAATTTTGTTGTTTAGCAGGTGTGAATAAAACATCTATTTCTTTAATTTCTCCTGAGACTTTTTCTGATGCTTTGACTTCTCCGTAATCTTTCAATAGCTCTTCTAGATAGTCTTTGGCAAATTTATCATGTATAAACCTAGTCATTAAATTTTAATTTTGAGTAAAATCTGGGAAACAATTTGGACTTCTATTATATAGCAGTTATGAATTTTCCGTAAGAGGATGTTTGAATTTTTTTTTGTGTTGTATTCAATACTTTTAGATCCCCGACTTCTTTGAATGATGTTCATTATTTACAAAAAATTTAATTCAGAAGTCGGGGATCTTTCTTACCTGGCTGAACTTATATTCATTATTTGTTAATTTTTCTGATTAGCTCCATAGTATCTTGATAGTTTGTTTCTTTACCTTCTTTTTTATATATATTTGCGGCTGTTTGAAAATCTTTAATTGCACCCCGCTTATCTCCTAATACATTACGGACATCTGCTCGGTTGTGATAAGCTAAGGCAAAATTAGGATCAATCTTGATAGCCTTAGTATAATCATCAATTGCACCCTGCTTATCTCCTAATTCAGAACGGGCATTTCCCCGGTTGACATAAGCATTTACATAATTGGGATCAATCTTAATAGCCTTAGTATAATCATCAATTGCACCCTGCTTATCTCCTAATTCAGAACGGTTATTTCCCCGGTTATAGTAAGCATCTACATCACTGGGATGAATCTTGATAGCCTGAGTGTAATCATCAATTGCACCCTGATTATCTCCTAATTTAGAACGGGCAACTCCTCGGTTGTTGTAGGCTGGGGCATTCTTAGGATTAATCTTGATAGCCTGAGTGTAATCATCAATTGCACCCTGCTTATCTCCTAATTCATAACGGACAACTCCCCGGTTGATGTAGGCATAGGCATTGTTAGGATTCATCTTGATAGCCTGAGTGTAATCATCAATTACTCCTTGCTTATCGCCTAACTCAAAACGGGCATTTCCCCGGTTGAAGTAAGCATTTACATGATTGGGAGCAATCTTGATAGCCTGAGTGTAATCATCAATTGCACCCTGCTTATCTCCTAATTTAGAACGGGCATTTCCTCGATTATTGTAAGCATATACATAATTGGGATCAATCTTGATAGCATGAGTGTAATCATCAATTGCACCATGATTATCTCCTAATTTAGAACGGGCAAATCCTCGGTTGAAGTAAGCATTTACATAATTGGGATTAATCTTGATAGCCTGAGTGTAATCATCAATTGCACCCTGATTATCTCCCAATACATCACGGATATCTCCTCGATTGTAGTAAGCACAGGCAAAGTTAGGATCAATTTTGATAGCCTGAGTATAATCCTCAATTGCACCCTGCTTCTCTCCTAATATATAACGGGCAAGACCTCGGTTGAAGTAAGCACTTTCATTATTTGGTTTCAGTTGCAATACTTGAGTATAATAATCAAAAGCACCTTGATAATCTTCTTTCTCAAGACACTCATCACCCAAGCGAATATATTCGTCAGCTTCAGAAGATGTCAAACTTTCTAAATAGCTGCGTAAACCTCCAGAATAAAGCAATTCATCTATTCCCACCAAGGCTTTACCAGCAGACAAAGTAATCATATTTGTTGGTAAAAATCCCGCCAAAATCAGATTGTATTCAGCCTGAGCTTCGCTAACTTCCTCTTGAATTAAAATACAAACTAGAACTGCATTTTTTTCAATTTCTTCTGGGCTAATTGACCATTGAATTTTATCAAAATTGCCATTCCGGGCTTTAACCTGAATACCAATTGATGAGTCAGAAGTTAAGGTAAAATCAACTTTTCCATCACCACCAACGCGCTTTTCATAGTCAACTTCTGTCACAAAATCAGCTAAACGGGATTTAACAACTTCCTCACCCAACTTCCCCTTCATATTGTTGATAAAGTAATTTTGGGGATCATTTGGTTTATACTTTCTGATCATCTCCCAGCAAAAATTCCGTAATGGCTTTGATCTCTCATCAGAAATGACAGTTAATTCACTATGCTGGCCTTTTTCATCACAATGGAGTAATTTAGCAGATTTAAGTCTTTGAATAAAATCAGTCTGTTGTGCCTTGAGTGGTGTTGTCCAGTCCATATTGGTTTAAATAATCTATCCATAAGAATAGTATAGCGATCGCCTACACCAATTCTGAAAGCGATAGCGAAGCGCTCCGTAGAAATCGCTACTTCCCAATGGGTCTTGACTTTTAGAAGAAATATGTCAAACTAATATTTAGAGAAACTAACTATTTGAATAAGGAAGTAAATCCGACTCGTGACGAAACTTACGGGAAGAATAGAATCTGCGGAAATACCTGCACAAGTCCCAAAGTCATTAATATTGCAAACCTTGGAACTGACGCGCCGCTTTGAAAAATTTACAGCTGTTGATAACTTAAATATCTCCGTAACAGCAGGAGAGGTTTTTGGTTTACTAGGTCCCAACGGTGCTGGTAAAAGTACAGTAATTAAGATGTTAACTACCTTGCTACCAGTCAGTAGCGGGAAAGCATACTTAGCCGGTTATGATGTGACTCGTCAACCTGATGCAGTCAGAAGAGTCATAGGTTATGTACCCCAGGCTTTATCAGCAGATGGAACTTTAACAGGTTATGAAAATCTTTTAATATTTTCCAAATTGTATGATATTCCCCCTCGACGCAGAAAACAGCAAATTGCTGAGGTACTGGAATTTATGGGTTTGGAAGATGCTGCACATCGCTTAGTGAGAACCTTCTCTGGAGGAATGATTCGTAAGTTAGAAATTGCCCAAGCCATTTTACATCAACCCCAAATCTTATTTCTAGATGAGCCAACAGTGGGATTAGATCCAGTTGCAAGAACCCAAGTATGGCAACTTGTGCAGCAACTCCGTAGAGAGTACGGTACAACTATCTTTTTAACTACCCACTTTTTAGAAGAAGCGGATCATCTTTGTCATCGAGTGGTGATTATGAATCAAGGTAAAGAAATTATCACTGGTTCACCTTCAGAATTAAAAGCTGTCATAGAAAAACCAGACGCAACCTTAGATGATGTCTTCATCCACTACGCAGGAAATCAATTAGTATCAGGAGTGAGTTACAGTGAAACTGCAAGAACTAGACGTACCTCTCAACGATTGGGTTGAACCGAAATATAATCGCCCCAAGGGGATTTTTTCTAATATTAAAGAACTATTTACTAAAACCCTGATAATTACTGAATTGGAAGTGCGAAAACTCCGCCATGATCCTAGTGATTTAGTGATTCGGGCTGTACAACCGGCTTTATGGCTGCTGATATTTGGGCAAGTATTTACTCGGACTCGTGCTATCCCTACAGGTAATTTACCTTACTTGGATTTTATGACTCCCGGTATTCTGGCTCAAAGTGCGTTGTTTGTCGCTATTTTTGCTGGGGGAATGACATTAATTTGGGAACGGGATTTAGGGATTTTGCAGAAATTCTTAGTTGCACCTATACCCCGTGCAGCGATTGTCTTGGGCAAAGCTTTTGCGGCTGGGATTCGTTGTTTTTCCCAAGTGGTGTTTATTTACATTTTAGCGATTTTGTTGGGTGTACATCTCAATCTCAATCCTTTGGCTTTTTTGCAAGTTGTACTGATTGTGTTTTTAGGTGCTGGTTGTTTTTGCACTTTTTCTTTAATTATTGGCTGTTTGGTGAAATCGCGGGAAAGATTTACGGGTATTGGGCAATTAATCACCATGCCGTTGTTTTTTGCCAGTAATGCCATCTATCCTATTTCCTTAATGCCAAGTTGGTTAAAGGTCATTTCCCACTTGAATCCTTTGACTTATGAAGTGGATGCTTTACGCGGTGCAATGCTGGCAAATGGCTCAAGTATTTATGGGTTTGGGTTAGATTGTACAATTCTCTTGCTAACATTAATAGGTTTAACCTACATCTGTGGCCGACTTTATCCACAGGTGGCAATGTAATCTGGAGAAAAACGGTCTTATGAGTTTGGATAAACCCTCTGAAGAATGTGCCGCTAGGGTGATGGAAACTGTCCCCTTATTGATGCGGTTTATCCGATCTGAAATGCGATCGCACAGTTCTGACTCTTTATCTATACCACAATTGCGATCGCTCGCTTTTCTGAATCGCAATCCTGGTGCTTCCTTGTCTGAGGTAGCAGATCATCTCGGAGTTACCTGTGCTACAGCATCCACAACTATAGAAAAATTAGTCCAACGTAATCTGGTGCAACGGACAGATAATCCTCAAGAACGACGACGAGTAGTCCTGAATTTGACAAGAGAGGGAAAACTGCTTTTAGAGCAATCTCAGGAAAAAACTCGCGGGGAAATTGCGGAAATTCTGGAGAGTTTGACACCAGAGCAGGTATCACAAATTGAATCAGGCTTGACTCTACTAAAAAATGTCTTCGAGCAAACAGAAACCAACTCACCATAACAATAAGGCTGCACAACACGATCCTTTTGCAGCCATGAGATTTCGAGATTATCGGCTATTTACCATTGGGCGTGTAGTCCTCTTCACAGGGGGACAAATGCAGACGGTAGCACTGGGATGGGAGCTATATGAGCGAACAAATTCAGCGATGGCCTTAGGTGGCATCGGGCTGGCGCAGGTTTTACCAATGATTGCCCTAACTTTGATTACGGGACACGTTGCTGATAAAAGCGATGCCAAAGGCGGGCAAAGCCAACGCAAAAAGATTACTTTATATTCAATGCTGCTATTAATGTTTTGTTCTCTAACTTTAGCGGCTATTTCCTATTATCAAGGTGCAGTTTTTCTAATTTATGCTTGCTTATTATTAACAGGTGTAGCTAGGGCATTTCTCAAACCTGCTGGTGATGCGCTGATGTGGCAGTTAATACCGATGAGTGCTTTTACTAATGCAGCGACTTGGAATAGTAGTAGTTTTCAATTAGCGTCAGTAATTGGGCCAGCTTTGGGAGGATTTAGTATTGCTCTGTTCAAGAATGCGACAGGAGTATATATATTAGCAGCGATCGCTGCACTTTCATGTTTTTTCCTCACCGCAGCCATTAAACCCCAAAAAACCAACTTTAAAAAAGAACCAATATCTTTAAAAACCCTAGCTGCTGGGGCTGAATTTGTTTGGAATAATCAACTCATTCTTGCAGCTATCACTTTAGATTTATTTGCTGTTTTGTTGGGTGGTGCAGTGGCATTATTACCCGTTTTTGCCAAAGATATTCTGCACGTTGGTCCTGTGGAATTGGGCTATTTACAAGCAGCACCATCAATAGGTGCATTAATTATGGCAGCATTGTTGGTATATTTGCCACCTATCCGCAAAGCTGGTCCGGCCTTACTTTGGTCGGTTGTCGGGTTTGGGATTGTGACAATTATTTTTGGTTTATCCCGTTGGGTGTGGCTGTCGTTGTTGATGTTGGTATTAAGTGGGGCGTTAGACAGCATTAGCGTGGTGATTCGTCATACTTTGGTGCAAATTCGTACTCCTGACCATTTACGGGGTCGAGTTGCGGCTATCAATAGTGTGTTTATCAGTGCTTCTAATGAGTTGGGGGGTTTTGAGTCTGGTTTGACTGCGGCTTTATTTGGTCCCGTGTTTTCTGTCGTTGGTGGGGGTATTGGGACGATTTTGGTGGTGGTTGCAACAGCCGTAATTTGGCCGGAGATACGGAAGTTGGGGGCGTTGCATGAGGATTTATAGGGGAAAGTATCTCACGCAAAGGCGCAAAGGCGCAAAGGAAGAAATGCGTTAATATTGTAAGATATATGTAGGAAATATAATTAGGGATCAGTATGTCGGCTAAAGATGTCTTTCATGAAGTTGTCAAAAAAGCTCTACAGAAGGACGGTTGGCAGATTACTCACGATCCCCTATCAATTAGTGTAGGCGGGGTAAATCTGTCTATTGATTTAGCCGCAGAAAAGCTGATTGCAGCGGAAAGAGAAGGAGAAAAAATTGCTGTTGAGATCAAAAGTTTTTTGGAGAGGTCGTCTGCAATTTCGGAATTTCATACAGCGTTAGGACAGTTTATTAATTATAGAGGTGCATTAAGAAGAAGACAGCCAGATCGTGTTTTGTATTTAGCAGTACCTTTAACAACCTATAAGACATTTTTTAATCTTGATTTTCCTAGAGATATGATTGAAGAGAATCAAGTCAAAATGATTATTTATGATGTAGAGAATGAGGTAATTGCAGAATGGATAAACTAACTAAATATCGCCAGCTTGTACAGCAGATTTTACAAGAATATAGCGAACAAAGACCTGCTAACGGGAATATAGAAGTTGAGACAATTTTTGATACACAACGTGACCATTATCAAATAGTTCATGTAGGTTGGGAAGGTCAAGAATGGATACATAGTTGTATTATTCATATTGATATTAAGGGTGAAAAAATTTGGCTGCAATGGAATGGTACTGAAGATGATATTGCAGAGAATTTAGTAGCTGTGGGAGTTCCAAAGGAGGATATTGTTTTGGGATTTCAATCTCCTTTTATGAGGAAGTTTACAGAATATGCTGTGGGTTAGGGAATTATTGATTGATTATCAATTAAGTCTATACCCTACCTTGGTAAGTATGGCGTTGTTGGTCAATTTCTGCAAATATTTCTGTTAAATCTGGTTGATTTTTCCACGCACCAAATAATTTATTTAATTTAGCTAATTTCTCTTCTTCTGTTAAATGTATTTTTGGTTCTGGTATTTGCTTTTCAATAAATTCTAAGTCAATTATTATTTCTGTTCCATCTGGAATGTTATTTAGTTGTTCTAATAGCTCAATATTTTGACCGCGTTTTATTCTTCTAACCTTCATATTGATTTATCCTCATAATTGTAGCGACCTGCAATTATAAATGCCCAAACCTGCAATCAAGACATTTTCAAACCAGGATTAAATGCAACTATAATTACACTTCAGCCAGAATTAATTGCAACTGAACCAGGATTAAATGCAACCAACCTGCAATCATCGCTTTCAGCCAGGATTAATTGCAACTATAAATATTAACATTTTTATCGCAGTTTCAATCCGCTCAAAGTGGCAGTCCCGCCGCCAACATTTGCTCGTGTAATTCACGAGAGCGCGCTGGGTCAAGTTGTCCGCGAAACAGCAATTTAATTTCCGCTGGTTTGGCATTGAACTGTTCCGCCAAACCTCTGACATCGTAGCCATGCCGGGTTAAGGTGGGTTCCAAATCGTCAATTTGCTTAGATAAAACCGACTCAATAATCGCTGTGGTAACTGTTTTTTCTCCAAAAAGATATGCAGCCTCGAAAGCTAGTGTCAAATGTTGCTCGATTTGCAATGGTGTCCTCAGCCGCGTGGCAAGTAAGTCAATAGCATCCGGTTCCAATATGTCACTTATTTGAGTATCTTCAGTAGTACATTTAGATACCAACCATTCAATATATTCTTTTTGACTACCAACAATACCCTCCAAAGAAAAGACTGTTGCCCGATAGCCAATTTCTTCCATAGTTGGACGGCGTAAATCATTTTTCAGCTTAGGATGACCAGCTAACACCACAGAGAGCGTACCACCACCGTCTTCAACTACCTCAATTAAACGTTTGAGTCCTGTGAGCGTACTGTAATGTAAGTCGTGAGCCTCATCTACAAACAACGCCACAGGCTTTTTACCTTTTCTAATCAGGTCACGCAGTTCCCGCTCCCGTTTTTCCCCAAGTGCAGGAATTTTAATTTCCTTATCTGTTGATAAATCGTAAAATAAGGCAGCAATCAGTGTTGGCAGTGTCGCTCGGTTTTTATCAACAGAAAGCGATTTCGAGACTAAAATCTTGCCTTCTTTCTCCAAAACCTCAAATAAACGGCGTAAAGTCGTCGTCTTGCCACACCCGATAATTCCCGTAATGGCAACCAGCTTGCCTGAATGGATTGCGACTTTAATATCCTTAAACAATTGTTTTTGATGCTCTGTCTCGTAGTAACCAGCCTTACGAAACTCCCTGAGCAACCGAAAGTGTTCCATGACTTCAGTGAGCATTTTGTTCCTCTCCTTTATTTGAGCGGAAATATTGCCGCACTCGTTCAATAATCGCTTTTTTATTCAGAGTTTCAGCCAGCAGGGCATCAATGAATGTTAACTGTTCGGGAGACAATTTAGCCAAAGGTTTGGCCAGTTGTTCAGAAATCGCCCTTTTAGCAAACAATACAGTAGGATAAGTAAATTCTTGGTATGGGTCGGGGTCATTAAAAGGTGTAACAGTTGGCTCCAATTCCTTATATTTATCCACCAGAAATTGTAAGTCCGCGTTTTTGTCCAAGGCAGTCCGTGGCAAACCCAACTTTTTAGCTAAATTGGCAATTTTATCTGCCCGTTCTTCAGTTTTAGTTTTCTTAAATTTACGGTAGCGGTGTAAGGGGATAGGTCTGTCAACTGGATAAAATGGTCCGTAACGACGGTCTTCTTTCTCTACGTACAGTTCGTTGTCAAACAAACCCCACCATAGCACGACAGTTTCTCCTGCTAAGTCCGGTTCTACCCACGATGGCTGTTTTACGTGTTTTAAATCAGATGGGCTGAGGTCGAAATGCCAACATTCGTTGCTATACTCTGCTTGAAAACGCACCGCAGGCGGTTGCCTAGTCATGCGTTCTTGGTCATATCCCCACGTTTTTAAGTAATAATTGACAGTGCTTCTAGTTAACGCACCTTTATCTGGTTGGACAAAACCATCGGGTGTTTCCATCCCAAACTCCTCCAACAGTTCAATCGCTCGGACTGTGGAGATATGTCGCCCTTTCTTGTTACTAGTACGGATTTTCATGGCCGCGATTATCTCGCAGTAACGTTCCATTTCCGCCAGCGAAAGTTTTCTAGGCGTTCCGCTATCTGAGCGATTTATGGATTTTGGGCGTGATGAGTTACGCAAAGCGCGATATAGTGTATCTGTTGACACTCCGTATAATGCTGCTGTCTCTTCGATGAGAATTCGCCGCTCTTGACAACGGCTGGGCAATCCGTCGAGGCGGTGGCGTAAATTAATAAGTGCCTCTACAGGGATTTGCTTATGTACCATGTTCAGTTTTTATCTCTGCAATATAGTTGTAGAGCGTTGGTTTGGAAATTCCCATTAACTTACATATTTCAATAATTGTGTATTGTTTTTCCGTATAAAGTCTTACTGCTAATTGACGTTTAGTTGGATCAAGGGCTTTTGGTCTACCTCCCCTATGACCACGCACTCGTGCTGCTACAAGTCCAGCCGTCGTGCGTTCACGGATGAGGTTGCGCTCAAATTCAGCCAATGCACCGAATAAATGGAAAATCAATCTACCACTGTTATTTGTGGTGGTGATGGATTCTTGCAAGCTAGAAAGCCCAATTCCTCGCTTATCCAAGGTTTCCATCATTAGACATCTCCGAAAAAGATCGTAGAGACGTTCCATGGAACGTCTCTACAAGGGTTTCAAGTCACGTACATTTAATTCTCGGAGATGTCTATTGAAATCAGATCTTTGAGTGACCTTCCCAAGCGGTCTAGTCTCCATACAACCAAAACATCACCAGTCCTTGCTACTTCCAATGCCAAGGAGAGTCCAGGTCGTTCTGCTTTTGCACCGCTGATTCGGTCGGAGTAAATTTTCTCGCAACCAGCCTGCTGCAAAGCATCCTTTTGCAGATTCAGATTTTGGTCATCTGTTGAAATTCGGGCATAGCCTATCAACATACTTTGAACCCCAACAAGTAAATAAACTCGTTACCTAACAGCATATATTGCCTTTGATATAATTACCGAGTTTCGTTACTAAACTTAATTCAGTTTTGGTTTTGTTTGATGGAAGTAATAGCGGTAAAAGAAACGACCGTTTTTTTACCTTTATAGTTGCATTTAATCCTGGCTGAAGTTCAAATAGTTTTGTTGATAAATTGGGGTGTTTTTTGAGCAAACTGGACAACTACCGTTTGACGGGACTTTCGGTCAGTTGCAATTAATCCTGGTTGAAAGCGATGATTGCAGGTTGGTTGCATTTAATCCTGGTTCAGTTGCAGTTAATTCTGGTTCAAATGAAATTATAGTTGCAAATAATCCTGGTTTGAAAATGTCTTGATTGCAGGTTTGGGCATTTATAATTGCAGGTCGCTACAGCTAGTAAAGCCTTAGAAATGATTGCTGATTACAAAGCTAACCGTAATGGGAACTACGTTAAAAAATTTCCCCTGACTGTGCAGGATGCAGACACATTACCAACGGTGGTTAAGGAATAGTTTAGAATCAGAGAATACTGATAAATAATTCATACAAAACAATATGAAAATATTGATTCTTGAGAAACACAAAACTTGATTTGATATTTGATTTTGTGTCTGAATAATAAATTTGTTCATCATAAACAGACAAAAATATCAAAAACTAGCTAGACTAGTTACAAGACTTCACCTATTATGATATGCAGGAAACAGCGACTCAAGTATTGATTCGTGTCTCTAAAAAATGGTATAGGATTCGGTATTTAGATCCTTATACCAGAAAGAGATTAATGTTATTATCAGAAGAAGAATTTGAAGTAGAACTTCAAGGGCTGCTTAAACCCGCAGCTTGACTTCTTTGATTTCACCATTGGCAACTTTTACGTAATCAATTAATTCTTTATATATTAAGGATTTATCCGCCCAGGGTGTTTCATCCCAAAAATTAATATTGCTACAACAAAACGCAAGAATATCAAATAGTTCGCTGTTGATTTTATTAACTACGGTTTCTTTTTGTTTGATTTTATTGATCTCTAAAATTGTTTGGTCAATGGCATCTTGAATGATTGGGTTTTTAGGTAAGCGTCTCAGTGCTTTTAGTTGTTCTTGCCTAGCAATCAATTCGGGGCTATCCTGTGTTTCTACATTTGAACTTGTAATTGCATATTCCTTAATTTCCCTGTGCCGTTCTACTAAGGTTTGATCCACTGCTGAAATAATATCTGGTAGATAGGTGCTAATTTTGTTGCTACAAAAATTATTTCCCATGTTTTCATGTTTTTTGCAACGGACTCTATATGTCGAATTTCGTTTCTTACAAAAACATTTATAGCCGCAGTCAGCGCAAATAATCTGCCCCGCTAGTGGGAAAATCTCTGTTTCCTTTTTTTCTCTACCGTAGCTGTATTTAGATTTATTTTCGTCAAGTTTTGCAACTATCCGTTTGAAGATATTTTCACTAATTAAAGGTTGGTGAGTATCTTCATGAATATCCCAATTCTCAGGTTTATTTAAATTGTCTTTGATATTGTAGGCGGTACAGCCTCTCAGTACAGGGTTTAAAAGCCAGTAACGCAGTCCGGCAGCAGTCCACTTGAGATGATAAGTTTGCAGTAAATATTGCGCCGTACTCCTCAATGTAGCCCCATCACCGAGGAAATATTCAATCATCTTGTGAGCGATCGCCCATTTACTAATTCCATTCATCTCAGATAAATCAGGAGCATACTTTTCATCCACGCGACAATACCCAAAAGGTGGACGGGGAGAAGCCTTTTTCTGCTCTCTAAAAAAGTTCATGCCATTTTTGATCCGATTAGCAAGTAGCCTAGATTCAAATTCAGCCAAACCAGCCATCTGATTCACAGAAAACCACCCAAAGGGGGAAGTTGGGTCAACGGGGGCATCCAAAACCGTGAGTTTGACCTTATACTCCTCAAAGATAGCGATCGCTTTGTGAATCCCCACCACGCTGCGTCCTAGTCGGTCAATTCTCGTACAAATGACTTCAGTGATTTTGCCTTGTTTGCACTGAGCAATCATTTTATTAAATTCTTTCCTCTTGTCGCTGCGACCGGACTCAACATCTGAGAAGATGACAATAGCACCAGCCCTTTCTACTCGTGCTGTTTGTTGCTCCAAAGCATTGCCTTCATCCTGTTCACGGGTGGAAACCCTCACATAACCTGCTTTCATGATCATTCCTCATACTGCCCATATTGTTAATATAACTCTACTCGTTTGATGCTTCACTCTAAGGCTCAAACAACCGTTCTTCACTTGGCTGCTGAAAGAGGATCTGTTGAAGACCTAGAACTTCATGAAGTAATGCTCAAAGGTTTCCGCGATGTTAAATGCGTGGAATCCGGTGGTCCAGAACCCGGTGTAGGTTGCGCCGGTCGTGGTATTATCACCGCTATTAACTTCCTAGAAGAAAACGGTGCTTACACAGACTTAGATTTCGTATCTTACGACGTATTGGGTGACGTTGTATGCGGTGGATTTGCTATGCCTATCCGTGAAGATTAAGCTATTTTGTCTAGGGTTTTTGTGAATGCAATTGGTTGGGAATTTTTATTTTTTTATGCCCTATTTTTGCCCTGGGAAATTTTAGAGAAATGGGATTTTTGTGAGGATTTATTCTTTTATTTACCCTATTTTGTCCCTAGCGTCAAGGGGGATACATGATTTTTGATAAATGTGTTACTGATTTTTTACAACAGTTCTAACAGTTGATTACAAATACCCTATCATAATTTTAGCTAATAGCTACTACAACATTGATGGGTATTTGATAACACATGATATCACTCTACTTTTTTGGAAATGTTCTATAAGTTAAGTCCCAACTTCCATTTGGCATGGTGGTAAAGTCTTCTCGACAGTTGCGATTGGAAAACTGACGCAAAATTTCACCGCTGATAAATTGAGTATTCATCACAAATCTTCCTAGATCCAATCGTGAGAAGTTCTGAGCCTCGTACCGACTTTGAACATATTTTGGTAAATCCTGAACCACGAATAGGAGTGTTTCTCTGTTGAGATTGGGTAGATGATCAGCCGTTTTATTCACTAGATTTTCAAGATTATGCCCGTAGTCCTCCTTATTATTTTTATCTTTTTTATTTTTAGGTTTTTTATTTGCCAAAGTTTCTTCATCAAAACCAAAAGTTATTAAAGCACCTTTTAAAAGTAGCTCAGTTGCAATACAACAGTTTTGGATTACGGCGTATTTATTGAATGAGCCTAAAAGTGTTGCTGCTGCTGCTTCAAGCTGCTGTTTTGCCAAATACCACCATTCCACTGTTTTATTTGGCAGGTTCCCCATTTTTTCAACATCATCGAGTCCATACGCAAAATCCATCAGATCGATAACCTGGTCAAAGAATATTAAGCCAGTCTGTTGATCATTAAACAGCCATTGTTTTTGTATATCAGGTACGTCTATTAGAAAATCTACTGGATTAATTGCTGGTAAGCTAGAAAGTGGAATACGTAGCGGAAAGAATACATCTCGAAACATAAATACTCCCATATACATAGGTGGCATTACCAAGTCTGTTAAACGATATAGTTTTTTGTATATCTGATCAACAGCCTTAAATAGGGGATCATAGTCCAGTATGAAATTGCTGCCTGGTTTTAACTTTTGTGCAATTATAAAGTAGGCAGATAGAGGACGTTGAAAGGGTTCTGCCCCTTTTTGAATAAGCTCATCATCTACTTCGATTACAAGTTTCATCAAATCAATTTCTTCTGTCACTTCTGCACTCCGACCAAAAATTTACACTACACATTATAATTGTATATGATGTTGCAAGTAAGTGTTTTCTTACAGTTGCTTCGAGAAATTTGATTATATAGGTGATTTTTGGTCTATCCTATTTGTCAAATTAAAGTTTTTAGTAAACATGAGGATCTTTTGTTATGTCACTTCTAAAGTTGCTACAAACATTCATTTCTGGTACTCATAATCCTGAATTGGATGCGGGACGAATAAAGCATGATAACTTGCCTGAAAGTGAATATTTTCAGGATGAGAAACTTTCAACAGATGAATTAAATAAGGATAAACAGATAACTTTCCAGAGAGGTTATGAGTTGGGGCAGATTTTGAGGGCAGCTATAAAAGAACATTACTCTCCGGCAGAAGAACAGCGAGTTATTGATAGTCTCATGAAAGCGATGGTATACCTTGGTAATAACGCCAGGATATTTCCTGATATGGACTATGAGAATATCTGGTACACAGATTACTATGACCTAATTGAATTAGCGAAAGATATGGGCTTAGGAGATAAAACCTTACCTCACTGGCCTGAAGAGTCAAATCTCTTAAACCGCTATCTAGAACTGACTACTTCTGATCTGCTTCAAATATTTCTTGGTTTTTTAGAAGAAGCTTTGCTTGATGAGTATAAATTTGGCGCAGATTTGGATAGCTGGGTTAGGTACTTGTTAAGAGAAACTTTGAAGTCGAGACAGCGGTTGGCTCGTGAACGACAAAAGCACGATGAAGCTTTCCGTTTTTCCCCTCAAATTCTAAAGACAACTGAGCAGAATAAACGCGATAACAGTAAGATATTTGAACGTTAAAAGCTCTTCCGGTGTTGTGGGTTATCGGAGCGATCGCATTTCCGGTGTGTGGTTTAGTGCGATCGCTTCTACTAAAAACGGTATAATACTTTTATTCTCAAGGATAATACTCATGGAAATCCAAGAACTTAAAGCAATAATCAAAGAAAGCATCCGCGAAGTTTTGCGAGAAGAAAGAATGTTACTTTGTCAAGTCCTCATACCCTATGTAAGTGACGAAGAACAAGAAGAACTAGATGAAATATTTGGTTCACCATCAGATTATCCAGATGAAGAATTAGTTGATATGACAGAGTGGGTAAAACATGGCCATAAAATTTCGTAAGAATGCTATTAAGTTTTTAGAAAAAGCCAATCTTGAAGATACTGAGAAAATTCAGGAAAAAATATCTCAACTTCTACTTTTTGTCGAAGAACAAGCCATTATTCCCTTTACAGAATTTGATATTAAAAAAATGAAAGGAGATTGGGAAGGATTTTATAGATTACGTATTGGTAAAATCAGAATTGTCTTTACAGTTAATACCCAATCTGGTGAAGTTGAAATTTTCACAATTGGTGCAAGAGGAGATGTTTATAAATAAAAGTTTTTAAATTAATAAAGATGTGCATTGTGGGGATGCGATAGCGTTCGCGGTAGCGTCCCGGAGGGAACTAGCGCGACCTAGGAATCATATTTAGTGTGTCCAAGTAAGTGATTTAATGCTTTAATTAGGATTAAGGATATAACTTTGAGAATTGTTATCAATTCAAAGATAAGGAGATAAAGATGCAAATTGCAGTCAAGCCAGATCAAGAAAAATACATTCTTGAAAAACTACAACAAGGTAAATATAAAAGCATTGATGAGTTATTATCTATAGCTTTTCAACTTTTAGAACAACATGATGAAAAAGAAAAACAACTCAGTGAATTAAGACGAAAAATTGCTGAAGGAACAGAACAAATTCGTCAAGGTGAAGTAATAGAAGGTGAATTAGTTTTTCAACAACTACCACAAAAGTTAAAATATGACTAAATTACTACAAAATCACAGTTTTTCAAATGCACATTATTATTCGTAAACGACTAAATGAATTTGCTAAACTTTATCCAGATACAAAAAATGCTCTATCTCAGTGGTATCAATTAATAAAGGAAAATGAATTTATCTCATTTGTAGAACTCCGTCAAATATTTCCATCAGCCGATCAAGTTGGTAAATTGACAGTTTTTAATATTGGTGGTAACAAAGTTAGACTAATTGCAGCAATTCATTATAACCGCCAAAAAATCTATATCCGTGCTGTGCTAACACATTCAGAATATGATGAAGGAAAGTGGAAAGAATAATGCAAACTTTAAACTTTGAAAAAACCATTAATGCTTGGTCATCCATTGCCGAAAATGTCTTTGTTCCTCACACAGAACAGGAATATGAACACTTAGTTGATATACTAGATTCTCTGATAGATCAAGTTGGTGAAGATGAAAACCATCCCCTTGCTTCACTCATGGAAGTCATCGGAGTTTTAATTGAAAACTATGAAAATGAACATATTCCTGAACTAGAGGATATAGATTAACTATTGGGAAGTAATTTTTAATTACTGAATTAACCCCCATTTTGCATCATCCAAACTAACATACCCAAAATTTCTTCCACAGGAGGTAGAGAATAATCCATTAAATCAATAGTAACAAGATCATTTTCCAACTTCAGGAAACGCCATTGTGTACCACTACTAATTACACCATAAATAACACGAAGGGGATTATTTTTAGCAGCATTAAATCTTTGCGCGGCCACCATCTCTGCAATACATTGTCCAAACCCAGTTCTTAAATCAGCCTTTTTTGCTTCAACAATGACAATTACAGGGGCTTCAATTTCTAACACTTCAGGAGAACTACTTAATAGAAAATCGCAAATTCCATTAAGTCCCACTGACTCATCAACTGTAAAATCTTCACCCGAAAATAAGCTAATTTGCCGATTTAAAATTCTTCTGACTTCTAACAAAACTGGGTAAATAATCCCTTCCGAACGGGCTTTTTCACTAGCAGAACCAGCCAGCGGTAAACTTTCTTCAAGATATGCTTTTAGCGTCACAGATGGTTCAATTTTTTCAAGAATAGGAATAAAACGCCCACCTTCCTGAGTTTTTAAACCAAAAGCTTCTTTAACCTTACCAATAGATGTAAATTGACTATAAGACATATCTTGTAACATTCCTAGTTTTATAAAATTACTCTTTGCGCCTCTGCGTCTTTGCGTGAGGCTAACTCTTATCCTAACTCAATTTTCATCAAACTGTGTCCCATCTGCAACCTCAATCTTTCATTGTCAATTCTCAACCTTTCATTTTCCTGTTCCAATCTAATCACCATATCCTGTAAATCTTCCACCTTTGATTTTTTCTTAATCGCTTCCTCAATTGCAACCTTGCGATTTTCTAAACTAAACCACTTTTGATAAATGGATGTGTGCATATTCACAGAATGACCCAAATTATCAGCAGCAGCTTTAATAGGAATCCCCATCAAATGCGCTCGAATTGCCCAAGCATGGCGTAAATCGTAAGGTTGAAAGGGAATCCCCACAAATCTAAACCATCTATCTGTACCATGTCGTACAGCGTTGATTTCTCTACTGGTAATTTTATTTTGGATTTTTGCTTTTAATAGTGCGATCGCTTCGGTATCCGTGGTTAAATTAAAAGTTTCTACCCAACGGGGATATAATGGTAAAGCTTCCCTTTCTCCCGTTTTACATTCTTCATTTACGCGCCATGTATTCATGACATTATCTGATGATAACCACCAATTTAAATCAGGATTAACAAAAATTTCAATGGGTCTTAATCCATAGGTTGCTAACATCCCATAAACCCATCTCCACAATTTCCAATTATTTCTATCTTCCCTAGTTGTTAACTTACTAGAACGATTAATAGCATAATTTTCAAACTTGAGATATTCCTGTTCTATGTCTGCATCAGTGGGTATATCACGTTTACGTTGAGAAATAGCCTTAATTTTTAAATTACTTAATTCTGGAACTTCTAAACCAGAGCATTTACATAAAACCCGAATTACCTTAATTAACTCATTTTTCACACTATCCGAAGATGGGCAAAATTTCACAGCATCAATAAAATTGGCATCTATAGCTAGTTTATCCTTTGGCAAATGTTTGTTAGCAATATAAAAATAACTATTAAAAGTATTATTACTTTTGAGAGTGCGTTTCCTAGTTTGGAAATAGTTGTTTTCAAACTCAGAAACCAACTCAAACATGGTGAGTAACTTAGCTTTAAATCTAGTTTTGCCTAAATATTTATCAGTCCAAATAAATTGTTTTCTGGCAATTAATTTTCCCAACTCATTAGCTTCTTCTTCTGCCGTATTTAACCCATCAAAACTAAAAGGAATACCCAAAGAAATATCATATTGCTTTGTGCTGCTACCGTTTTTATCAATATCACCTGGTTTAATAGGTAAGGTAGTTCTCAACTGTAATGAATTGCCGGATTTTCTGACAGAAACACTCACCCTAGCGGCTCTTAGTCTAGCATTAATTGCCTTTAATTCTGTGGTCAGTTTTGCCGTTAAGTGATTTTCTTGATTTTCTACTGCTTGCATTCTGCCTAAATATCCCCCGTCGGTAATAGCTGTTTGGTGAAAATCGGCAAATGCTTCCTGTGTTCTGTCCATACCCTAGATTTACCCTAATAAAAAAACTGTTCACTCCAGACAATGATTGCGGCAAACATAGTTGAGAATGAACATTTTCCGGCTTTTAAAATTATCTTATTACTCTTTCCCGTGAAGGTAAAGCACAAGAAATCTACATCGTTACATCAGGTGAAATGATGGCGATGTATGCTGCAAACAACATCGCTCGTGGTGTACTTAAATATGCTCACTCCGGTGGAGTTCGTTTAGGTGGTTTGATCTGTAACAGCCGTAACACAGACCGAGAAATCGAATTAATCGAAACCTTGGCAAAACGGTTGAACACCCAAATGATTCACTACGTTCCCCGCGACAACATAGTTCAACACGCTGAATTACGTCGGATGACAGTGAACGAGTATGCGCCTGATAGCAAACAAGCTAACGAATACCGCGCACTAGCTAAGAAGATCATCAACAACAAAAACCTCACCATTCCTACACCTATCGAAATGGAAGAGTTGGAAGAATTGTTGATTGAGTTCGGTATTCTCGAAAGCGAAGAAAACGCTGCAAAAATGCTGGCTAAATAGGCATAATTCGCTACGAAGAAAGAATTTTCTAGTACCAGGAAAAAGGCAGAGAGCAGCACATCAAAAGCTCTCACCTTTGACCAACATTTCCCTATCGCTACAGGGGACTTCATGTCCCCAAACACCTCATCCCTATTTCCGTTCCTTTAGGAGCAAGAGAGATTAACAATGACTTCGACCGACGACAAGAAGATTGTTGAACAAAGAAAAGAACTAGTTAAAGAAGTTCTCAAAGCTTACCCCGAAAAAGCTGCTAAGAAGCGTGAGAAGCATTTAAACGTATTTGAAGAAGGTAAGGCTGATTGTGGTGTTAAATCTAACATCAAATCCTTACCTGGTGTAATGACCGCTCGTGGTTGTGCTTACGCAGGTTCTAAAGGTGTGGTTTGGGGTCCTATCAAGGACATGATCCACATCAGTCACGGTCCCGTAGGTTGCGGTTACTGGTCTTGGTCTGGTCGTCGTAACTACTACTTAGGTACAACAGGTATTGATACCTTTGGTACTATGCACTTCACCTCCGACTTCCAAGAACGCGACATCGTGTTTGGTGGTGACAAGAAACTGACTAAATTAATTGAAGAATTAGATGTATTATTCCCCTTGAATCGTGGGGTTTCTATTCAATCTGAATGTCCTATCGGTTTGATTGGGGATGACATCGAAGCAGTAGCTAGAAAGACATCCAAAACCATCGGTAAGCCAGTTATTCCCGTCCGTTGCGAAGGTTTCCGTGGTGTGTCTCAGTCTTTAGGACACCACATCGCTAACGACATGATTCGTGACTGGGTATTCCCCAAAGCAGATCAAGGTAAGAAAGACGGTACATTGAAGTTTGAAGGCACTCCTTATGACGTAGCCATTATTGGTGACTACAACATCGGTGGTGATGCTTGGGCCAGCCGGATTTTGTTAGAAGAAATCGGTTTGCGCGTTGTTGCTCAATGGTCTGGTGACGGTACAATCAACGAAATGTTGATGACCCCCAACGTGAAGATGAACCTCATCCACTGTTACCGCTCGATGAACTACATCAGCCGTCACATGGAAGAAGCTTATGGTATACCCTGGTTAGAATATAACTTCTTTGGTCCTACCAAAATTGCTGAATCTTTACGCGAAATCGCTTCTAAGTTTGATGCGAAGATCCAAGCAAATGCTGAAAAAGTAATTGCTAAGTACCAACCTACTATGGATGCGATCGTTAGTCAATATCGCCCCCGTTTGGAAGGTAAGACAGTTGCAATGATGGTTGGTGGTTTACGTCCCCGTCACGTTGTTCCCGCTTTCCAAGATTTGGGAATGAAGATGATTGGTACTGGTTATGAGTTCGCTCACAGTGACGACTATAAACGTACTACTCACTACATCGAAAACGGAACTATCGTTTATGACGACGTTACCGCTTACGAATTTGAAGAGTTCATCAAAGCATTGAAGCCAGACTTAGTTGCTTCTGGTGTGAAAGAGAAGTATGTCTTCCAAAAGATGGGTCTTCCTTTCCGTCAAATGCACTCTTGGGATTACTCCGAACTTGATTATGTTGGTGGAAAGGTGCGGTAAATTTAGGTTTTTTGGTTGGGGAATTAAGAGAGTTTAATTTTTAGACTAAGTGAAATTTATATAGTTTGTGAGTAACATTGTTTGTTAGATACTGAATATAGTATAATTCTGATTCAGTCTGGTTTTGAAATTTGGCTTAAATTTGGCTTAAATCAAGAATGTTAAATGGAAAACTTTTTTATTGGGAATTTTTTTAGACTAAACTGAGTTTAACTTGAAAACCATAGTTTTTTGTAATTATGGTAAATCAACGGATATTGCAAGGGTTTAGCAATGCTCAACCCCTACGAAAGATGTAGTTTTTTACCATTATGTATAATAAGCCAATTAATATCTATTTAGACCTTTAGTGGTTGACAATATCCAATTGTTTAACATATTCCCTAAATACAGGAGATAAATTAAACAAAGTTTTCTCTCTTTCTATTAATGTAAATAAATAGCGTCTATTTAAAGACTGTAAACCATTAATCAAATCTGTAGAAGATAAAGATAAAGCTTGTTTTAAATCTTCTCTTGATATTGCTTCATTAGCTTTACTCATTTTTAAAATAATCTGTTTCTCTATGGATGATACTCGGTTAAATAATTCATTTAATTGAGATTTCATATTTTCTGTTAAGAGTAAATTATTCTCACTGATAAATTCTGAAGTCTTACCTTGAAAAATATTCCTAATCAAATTAGCAATATCTTGTAAATAGACTGGATTACCTTCATATAAATTAATGAGTTTTGACCAGCTTTCCTCATCTTTTAGTTTTTGATTTTTCAAAATATCTGTATTATCTAAACCTTGTAATTCTAAGCATTTAACCGGATACAACTCTTCATCTATGCAAATCATCTCTTGACATTGTTCTTGACTAATTAAAATCAAACTACTTTGATGTTCAATTTCTGTTATCATTGTCAAAAATGTTTTATAGTCTTTATGTTCAGGTTTGTACTGTCCAGCAAATTGTCCTGGGGTAAATAATTCTTGGATATTATCAAGAATAATTAAACATTTTTGCTGACGGAAAAGATTGAAAAGTTGAGTTAGTTTATTTTCAGTTTGAATAAATTCGGAATTAATCGCTTTGAAAATTTCAGCGATAATGGAATCTAAAGAATCGGATAGTTTAATATTTTTCCAGATGATGATATTGAAATTTTGTAAGTTTAGGTCAACAAATCTTTTAATTAAGGTAGTTTTGCCAATTCCAGGTAATCCTAAAACAGAGATAAGACGGGCATTCTGATTGATTAAGAAATGGGATAGGGTTTGTAGTTCTCTTTCTCGTCCGTAAAAATGGGTGATTTTTGGTGCAATTGTTAAATCATGATAGAATAGTTCGTTGTTTGATTTTTCTTCATGAGATTGATTTTTATCCGGTTTAGGATAATTAGAACACCAGTTAATTTTAGTATTTACTAAACCAACAAATTGAGGAGAATTTATAACTCTTTCTAAAGTCCAACAAAAATTATATTTATTAATATCTTCACCTAACTGTTCTGATAAAGTTTTAAATAACTTACGACTAACATCTCCAATATAGTTTTGACTATTGTATCCCGATTCGTCTGCTATTTGATTGTAAGTTTGACCTTGCCAAAGTCCTTTGAGAATGGCTTTTTCTAAATCGTCTAGATGTTCTCCTGTTTGTTTCTGGACTACTTGATCCACAAATTGTAATAACTCTGTAACATTCATATATTCTAGGCTGGGTAAGTATTACAGCAACAATTATAACTTAATTTCAACCATGAGAATCATACTTTTTCAGTGTTTTTTGGGTTACTGAGTTTATATTTCGTTATATAAATGCGAGAAAAACAGGTTTTTTTGGTGTAGTAAGTTCAAAAGAGAACATTTAGTATAAGAACTAGCTAAAACATAAGTACGGATATAAATTTATGGCTGACAATCAGGGTGTAACCTATGCGGTGGACTTAGTAATGTGTATTGATGGCACAGGTTCAATGGGTCATTTGATTGAAGAGGTGAAATCAACCGCTCTGAAGTTTTATGAGAAGCTAGAAGCCAAAATGAAAGAAAAAACTAAGAAAATTGACCAACTTAGAGCTAAGGTGATTGTATTTCGGGATTATTGGGCAGATTCACCAGAAATTGCGATGCAATGTTCAGAATTTTTTGATTTGCGATCGCAGTCCCCAGATTTTGCTAATTTTATCTCTCGAATTGAAGCTGAAGGTGGTGGGGATGAACCCGAAAACGGCTTAGAAGGATTGGGGTTAGCACTTAAATCCGACTGGCAAAAAGGGAATTTTAGCAAGCAAAGATATGTGGTAGTTGTTTACACAGATGCCAGCGCTCATAGTTTAGAAAAAGGTGGAAAACCTAGCAACTACCCTAATAATATCCCAAAAACCTTTGATGAATTGACAGATTATTGGCACGAAATTCCAGTATCAGCCAAACGATTGCTTTTATTTGCTCCTGATGCTTCACCTTGGACGGTTATGAGTAGCTGGGAAAATACAATTCATTATGTTTCCGCAGCGGGTAATGGATTAGAAGAATTAGAAAAAGATCAGATTTTAGATGCGATCGCTAACAGTATATAAGCAATGACAGTTAACTTAATCATGAAAATATGAGTGGTTAAGTTAAGTTTCTTAATTAAAATAAAAACTTCAACAAGGACTTTAGTAATGGTTATGACAAAATTTCAGTTCGTAGTAAATTTAGAAGTAGCTGAAAATAAAGGTGAAGATGATAACCTAATCGAATATTTTGAACGAACACAAATTTATTTGATGGGAGTATTTGATGGTTTAGGAGGTCGTTCTGCTGGTTATGGTGGTCAAACTGGAGGACGGATTGCTTCAGAAATAGCATCGAAAATTAGTAAAGAATTTTTCAAACAATGGAATGGTAAGATAACTTCAGAAAATGCTATAGAATTACAAAAAAAAATTTGTCAAGCACTAAAAAAAGCCGCAGATGATAATAATATGCGAACCACTTCATCTCGGCTTAAAGGTTCTTTAATAGAGCATAAACTTTGCACAACAATTGCCTTAGCTAGTATTCCTAAACAACAAACTCAGGATAAAATTTTTGAAGCTAATTTAGCTTGGATGGGAGATTCACGAATTTATTTTCTTAGTCCCACTAAAGGATTACAGCAATTAACTAAGGATGATTTAGTAACTTCCAAAGATGCCTTTGAAATGCTCAGACAAGATCCGCCTATGTCCCAATATTTAACTGCTGATATTAATCCCAAATGGCAAATCCATTTTCAGAATTATAGATTTGAAGAAGCTGGCTGTTTTCTAGCTTGTACTGATGGTTGTTTTCAGTATTTTTCTGCTCCTTGGGAGTTTGAAAAATTGTTACTAGAAACACTTTTAAATTCAGAAGGTGATAAAATAGAAGATACTAATTGGAGAGAATTAATTGATCAAAAATATACCGAAATTAAACAAGATGATGTTTCTTTAATTATTTATGCGGCTGGTTTTAATGTAATAAAACATCTTAAAAAATCTTATCAAGAGCGATTAAAATATATCCAAAGTAACTTTATTGCTGATACAAATAACTATGATAGCTTAAAAAAGCTATGGGAAAATTATAGAATTGATTATGAATATTATCTACAATTTATTCAAGATATTCCACCTATTTCTCATGTATCTGCTTCAGAAGATAAATCTTCTATACCAGTTGCTATAGCTATTGCAAATCCGAGTACAAATAACCTGTTCCAACAATTTAACGAATTGTCTAAACAAAAAGCAGATGAAGAAGTTAAAAGGCTTTATGATCGTGCTAAATATTGTTATCAAAATTATCAGTTTTCAGAAGCACGAAAATTATGTAAGCAAGCTTTACAAATAGAACCAGATGAAATTGATCTTAAATATCTATTAGGATTAATTTACTATCAATTAGCAGAAAAAGAGTATAATGATCAACAAAAAAATCAATTTTTAACTGATGCTGCTTTTCAAATTAAAGAAGTTATTAACCGTCCACCAGAGAAGTCAATGGAAATATTTGTAGAAGCATATAAAACTTTAGGTAAAATTTATTATAGATTAAACGATTGGGAAAAAGCGGTTAAATTTTATGAGGATTTTTTCAAATGTGAAGGTTCGGAAAAATGTGTAAATTCCAAAGATTTTGATCAGCACTTAGAGTTTTTTGTTAATTCTCTTGTGAAATCAAAAGTCAATAAATATAACCCCGCTAATGCAGCAATTCAGTTTTGTCAACGGATAATTGATAGTAATTCAATTTTACCTTATGGGAAAAAACCTTTAATTTATTACTTTATGGCAAGTTTACAAGAAATAGAAGGAGAGTTTAATGCTGCATTAAATAGTCTAGAAATACTCTTGGAATTAGATTTGTATTCAGAGTATCGAATGGAACGAAAAGCAAAGGAAAAACATCAAAATATTTTGAATAGATTAAATAATAGGAGATAGTAATCAATGTCTTATAAAACAGGTGATCTAATTGCTGATAAATATTTAGTAACCCGTGAATTTGACAGCGCTAATGGTGGGCAATGTCAATGGGGTTTTGCTGTAAATATCAATGATGGTAATGAGTATTTTGTGAAAAAATTTCTGAGTCCCGTATATCCAGGAGAAAAAGCACCAGGAGGCGAAAAAAGTAAACAAAAGCGTCGTGATCAATGCGATAAATTTGCTATGAAACAATTACTAATTCAAGAAGCACTATCTGCTTGTGGTTATGGTGGTTCAGTTGTTGTCACGGTAGACTTTTTTAAATATGGTAATGAAAATGGTGAACATTTTTTTAAAGTTTGTCAAAAAGTAGATACTAGCTCTTTATCAAAAGTCATACATACATTAGAACCAGAAAAGCGTTTATTTGTTATGCTAACAGCGGTAGGAGCGCTTAAAATTTTACATCACAATGGTATTGTTCATCTTGATTTGAAACCAGATAATATCCTAATTCAAGAATGGGAAGGAAAACAAATTGCCAAAATTATTGATTTTGATAGCAGTATTATTGAAGGAGAATCAATAGCAGTGGAATTTTTAGTAGGTGATCCAGTATATTATTCACCTGAATTTGCTAAACATATTTCTACAAATGGAGAAACACCAGCACCAAACAAGAAATCTGATATTTTTTCCTTGGGGTTAATTTTATGTGAATATTGGACTGGTAGTCGTCCTATTTTATCAGGAAGCTATACTTATGCCCATGAAGCAGTTTTAGATGGAAAAAAACTTGAATTACCACAAGTTAAGACTAAATTGCGTGGAACTATGATTCAAACGCCACTAGATACAGAAGTGCGTAATCTGATAGGAAAAATGTTAATTTTAAGTCCTGAAAAAAGACCTCAAATAACTGAAGTACAGCAACAGATTAAATATCTTTATAATCATGGTACTTTACCTAAAAATGATAAAAATAAAGATGCCAAAAATCAGTTAATTATAAATTTTTAACTTCCATGAAAAAAACATACAAATGTAAAAGTTGTGGCTGTGAAGTTGTATCTCTGATGAAACCTTCTGAATGTCAAGTTTGTGGAGGAAGAGAATGGATGATGCTAACTACTACTAAAACCGTTAATTTAGGAGATGAACCAATGGCTATTGATAAAGACTTATTATCTTCATTCAAATTTCGATCAACAATACAGAATTTCTGCCGAACTGTTGACTGGAATCTTTATAGTATTGATGATACAAGAGCTATCCTGAGATTTAGTATGGATTCTGGTAGTACACAAACTGTATTTATTCTCAAATATGATTCGACTCTAGAATTTTCTTGTCCGAGTAGTTTAAAATTTGATGATACAGATGATATACCGCATAGTTTATCTACTTGGCTATTGATAAGTAATGCACGATATAAATTCGGTTTTTGGTGTATAGAAAAGATAGAAGATAAGCAGGTTTTTTCAATTATTCATAATGCAGAAATGAGTTTAATTGATATTAATTATTTCTGCAAAATAGTTGATAGACTAGTACAAGAATGTGATAAAGTTGAACAAACAATAGCAAACATAATGAATAGTTAATGGTAATTATAGCAGGCGAGGCGATCGCTACCAATTAATGACCTTCAAACGGTTGATCTTTGCAAATTCTTGATCAGCAGTCACTAAGCTTGCTGAATTTTGGATTGTTATTGCAGCAATTACTGCATCAGGTAATTTTAACCGATATTGCTGACGAATTTCGATAATCTTGTCAACTAATACCGGATCACCTGCTGCCAAACCAACAATTTCCACTCGCTGAATAAATTGTTGAAAAAGTTGGAGATCGCTTTGAGTTAGCCCAGAAAAAACCAAAAATTCAATCTGGCTAATAATCGAAATCCCAATCCAATTAGCATTTTGAAGTAATTGAATAAGTTGGGTATTACCTTGTAACAGTGCAATGATCGCATTCGTATCTAGCACATAGCGATTACCATTCATCTCTTAATGTCCTTTGCATCACTACTGCATCTCCTTGCCAATTTAACCGTCCTACCAAATCAGAAAAATCATACTTGAGATTTTGATCTTTAGATGGGACAACTGGATTAATTACCAGCACAATACTTACTTCTCCCGGATCAAGTTGTGTGGGAATGTCAAGATGCAAATGACCTGATGAATCCACTATCGTTGTAAGTTGAAGAACTTCCATTTTGATGTTAATAATTGGATATCAATTTTATTTTAGTCCAAACTCAAGTAACAATCATCATAAATGATAAATAAAATTCTGTAAATCCTAAAATCCTGGATATCCTGATAGCGAAGCGTGGCGTTAGCCATTTCAGACAATTAATGCTACAATAAACAAATAATTACTTGGTATCATATCATGATGATTACTCAAGCACTGGAATTACAACCTAACATCTTAGAAGATATATCAGAAGATATCATTTTCCCCCCCAGTGACCTATATAGTGATGAACCTCCCGTGGAAACAGAACTGCATCTCGAACAAATAATGCTCTTAATAAAATCTCTCAAATGGTTATGGAAAGAGAGAACTGATTTTTATGCTGTTGGAAATCTGAGTATTTACTATAGTCCTCATCAAAAGAAATCAGAAGATGTGAGAGGTCCAGATTTTTTCGTAGTTTTAGGAACAGAACGGAAAACTAGAAAAAGTTGGGTAGTGTGGGAAGAAAATGGTAAATATCCTAACCTGATTGTGGAAATTCTCTCACCAACCACAGCTAAAACTGATAGAGAAACTAAAAAAGAACTTTATCAAGATACTTTCCGCACACCTGAGTATTTTTGGTTTGATCCCTATACTTTAGAATTTGCAGGTTTTTATTTAATACATGGTAAATATCAACCTGTAGAACCCAATGAAAAGGGACATTTATGGAGTCAAGAATTAGGTTTATATTTAGGAATTGTTCAGGGTTTATTAAGGTATTTTACATCTACTGGATCTTTAGTTCCTACACCGGAAGAAAGTGCAGAATTTGAAACCCAAAGAGCAGCAATTGAAACCCAAAGAGCAACAATTGAAGCCCAAAGAGCAACAATTGAAGCCCAAAGAGCAGCAATGTTTGATGAAAAAGCTCAACGGTTAGCAGCAAAGTTGCGAGAATTAAATATTGATCCAGATACAATTTAATTTAGATCCCATTTAGATCCCCGACTTCTCAAAGAAGTCGGGGATCTAGTTTGTGGTAAAATTTCCTAATCAGAGATGAAATCTCTAAACTCACTTCTGCATTTATCTGTTGAGTAGAAAGAAGGAAACGCCTTTTTAGGGATTGAATACTACTAACTATTGGCTCATAAACCTGATAACTATTTTCCAGTTCACTTAGTAAAACTGACCCTTTTTGACTGGCTATAAAATCCAGTAATTCTACTTCTGATGCAGGTAAGATATCTAAACTTTGCTCTAAAAAAGCCGTTAATTCAATATCTAAAAAAGGTTGATCTAGCTGCAAAAATTTATTGGTGTCACCTGCAAATAATTCTTGAATAAGATAACCAATTATTTGTAAATATTGGGGAGTTCCTTGATAAATATTCAGCAATTTTCGATAATTTTCCTCATTTTTCAAGCCAAATTTTTTAAGAATGTTTACACCATCATCATCTAATCCCAATAATTCCAGGGTGAAAACATGACTATGATCATTTTGTGGTTTAGATAATTGACGAATTTCCTCACTACTATTAATAATTAGACAACTTCGATGTTTGGTTGTTGATAATAATTTAAATAGATTCCCGTATTCTTCATATCCTGGTTGATATTTACCTGATACTTGATGCTTTGAAAAAATATAGTTAACATCGTCAATGATAATCAGATAAGAGTGTTTTTCTATGGCTTTTTTAAATTGTGAAAGTTGATGAGGTGAATTATCTGGAATAAGCTGATTATTAAGGTAAATTATCTCTGTGATTAGTTGTGTTAAACTGGGTAGAGATTTTAAACTTTTATAAATAACGAACTCAAAACTTTCTTTGATATGATCAACTAATTTTAAAGCTAAAGCAGTTTTTCCAATACCTTTAATACCCAGTAAAGTTATTAAATTACATTTTCCTTGGAGGATTTTTTGTTGTAGTAATGATAATTCTACTTTCCGTCCATAAAAATCACCGATTTCAGGTGCATCTTTTAAGTCTAAATGAGAGGTTATCTGTTCTTGTTTATGGATCATTTCATCATTTTCTGATGATGGTGCAGATTCTTTAAATATATTACCACTATTGATTTGTATTCCTTTGAAAATATTAGTTGAAGAGAAACTACATTTACCTAAAGTTGACTTGACATTAAATTTATTAACTTTTTTTCCAACTGCTTGAGATAAGGATTTCCACAGTTTACTGGCGCTATCCTTGATGTATTTTTCGCTGTGTTGGTGTTCCTTGGCGATATCTGCGTAAGTTCTACCCTGTAGTGTCCCTTCTAGGATAGCTCTTTGTAAATCATTGAGATGCTGTCCTTGATGCTCAAAGACTTGGTTATCTGCAATTTCAATTATCTCTTCAATATTTAACACTACTCCCCCCCTTCAAGTCAAGACTTTTTGATATTCTATCATGCTTTTAATACGTCTTCTAGCGAAACTACATAGGTAAAAATCATCTGCGCTGGTTGTAAACTTGTTAGCCTGGCGACTGGAAGTCACGGTTACACAGACAAAACCCCCCTTTGCGGGTTTAGTGCAAGAGATAAATTTTTGACTAATGGCATTTGTGAAGATTTTTATGGGTGACATAATATTACGTTTAAAGACTTTTATATTACTTCCACATACCTTTGAGGGCTTTACATCTTCTTTTGGGCATATTAAAGTAAGTATGTTTGAAAACTATTGTAACTTATTGTGGGTTGGGTAGTGAATTTCATATTTATCTACATTTACTCCCAATAACAATTTGTACGTTATTTGAACGGGGGAATTGACATGAATAAGATCATATCATCTGCGATCGCTGTTTCTGCCATTACTGTATCTACTGTCTTTGGTTTAAGTTTAGTTAATGTTAACTCTTCCAAAGCCGATCTAGAGTCTAAGCGTGAGATAGCACAAGGTTTGGGTCAATCGGGACAACTACCACAAACAGTCGTGTTGCAACTAGACACAAAGTCTCTCAACAATTTAACTTGTGAAATTACTACAATTCCTGCAAACCCATCTTCTTATTCCCAAAGGAGTAAATATGACCGACAGGTTTTTGAGTGTAAAAGTAGATTGAGGTAACAGCACTAACAGGTACTTTAGGATCTAATAACTTTTATTGTCATCAATTAATTACCGTCCAATTAGCCACTTTATTTTGGTGTGATCGCTCATCAATAGAGTTATTCAGATACCCGATTTCTCTAAGAAGTCGGGTATCTAAGCAATAATCAATCACATCCTGGAAATCCTCATATAGCTTGCGCCACGCTATCAGATAAATGCTACAATTAATTAGTAACGACAAACAGTAAACAAAATGGAAAGTAGAATAACTATTCATCCAGATATTTGCAATGGACGACCTATTATTACTAATACTCGAATTTCTGTACAAACAATTATGGAGTTTTTAGGCGCTGGTGATTCAATTGAGGAAATTCTGGAAGAGTACCCCTCTCTACAACGAGAAGATATTTATGCTTGTATTCAATTTGCAGCAAAGTTGATGGGGAATCACTACGAAGTGAGAAAAATCGCATGAATGGGTTTTTATTCGATGAAAATCTACCCGTGAAAATTCAATTTACCCCATCTTTACCCATTGTCCATGTTTCCATCTTAGGTGACAGTCCAAGTGATACCCAAATATGGCAGTATGCGAAAGAAAGAAAACTGGTAATTGTTACCAAAGATGCAGATTTTTCTGATCGCATGATGGTTGATTTACTCCCGCCTAAAGTAGTACATCTACGCTTTGGGAATGTGCGAAAACGTCAATTTCACTCACTCCTGTCCAGAGTTTGGCCAGAAATTGAAATTTTAGTGGCTGATCATCAGTTAATTAATATTTATTTGGATCAGATTGAAGCTTTTAAATAATTAATGTTTGATACTAGAAAGCGATCGCTTAAAATGATAAATCACATCCTGTAAGTTATCAGACAATTGACCACAGCGATCGCTCGAATTAACCACCGAATACCTCATCCTGTAAATCCTAAAATCCTGGAAATCCTGATTCAGACAAATTCCCACAGCGATCGCTCACCAATTAATCACCGTCAAATTAGCAACCTCATCCTGTAAATCCTGAAATCCTGGAAATCCTGATTCAGACAATTAACCACCGAATACCTCATCCCGTAAATCCTAAAATCCTGGAAATCCTGATATGGCTTGCGCCACGCTACGCTATCAGACAACCACAGCGATCGCTCGAATTAACCACCGAATCCTTCATCCTGGAAATCCTGATTCAGACAATTAATTACCGTCAAATTAACAACCTTATTTTAATGCGATTAGAGTTATTTCATATCCCCGACTTCTCTAAGAAGTCGGGGGTCTATTTCATATTTATTTTGGACTATAGGGCAGAGAAGAATGGTGTAGAATAATACGCAATTTACCATCACCACCTCTAACAAACTGCCAGGTTTTATCTACCGTTGTGACTTTACCTGTTTTATCAGTTATGGAAACATTACCCATAGTGGTAGCAGTATTACCAAGAATAAAAATACCAGCGTTGCGAATTTCCACCTTTCGCCATCCTTTGAGAGCAAAACCAGTATCTTTAGGGAAGGAGGAATCACCACCCACAAAATAAGACAAAGCTCCTTTGTGTGTCGTGCGGAAGGTCTGGTCTCCAGTTGTCAAGGTTGGCTTGAACAACACCAATCCCGATTGATAAGCATATGCTTTATCTATTATATTGTCAGCCAATGCTCTAGCAGCGGCTATCCCCTTTTCATCATAGGTGGTACTGATGGAAACCAGTGCTTCACCCCAGGCTTTTTGAGCAGCCAGCACTTCAGCCTCAGTAATGGATATATTAACTACTGATGTCTTAGAATTTGATGAGGTCGGCTTAGTGGTGGTACTATTAACTTGACCATGAGCCATTGATGGCGCAGTAACCAACAAGGCTATAGTAGCAGCGGTTACAGAAAGATTGGCTTGTAATTGTTTAAAGGGGTTGGTATGCATACTAACAGGAAATATCAAAGGGGAAGTTAAAAAACGTCTCAACAATATTTAACAACCTTGTGCCAACTCAGTCCAATAGTTACTATAAATAGTTACCATAAGTAATCATCTATGCTACCATTTAATGATCTAGGATTAGCCATTTCAATGTGTGTTAATTTTCTGCTTAACGAGTGACAAGGCGGTTGATGAGATATGGGGCTTGTTCTTAAGGTAAGTTCCTTTTGGTCGAGCAATTTTTAGATCGCGTGGATGACGGCAAAAAGCTATGGCAAATGTTTAAGAGATTTGCGATAATTCAGTGAAAGTAATTGACAATTAATGCTACAATAAATCAATAATTACTTGGTATCATACATGATGATTACTCAAGCACTGGAATTACAACCAAACGCCTTAGAAGATATATCAGAAGATATCATTTTTCCACCCAGTGACCTATATAGTGATGAACCTCCCGTGGAAACAGAACTGCATTTACGTCAAATTATTCTTCTTTTCAAATGTTTAGAGTGGTTATGGAAAGACAGAACAGATTTTTACGCTGTCGGAAATCTGAGTATTTACTATAGTCCTCATCAAAAAAAATCAGAAGATGTGAGGGGTCCAGATTTTTTCGTAGTTTTAGGAACAGAACGAAAAACTAGAAAAAGTTGGGTAGTGTGGGAAGAAAATGGCAAATATCCTCATGTCATTGTCGAAATTCTTTCACCAACCACAGCTAAAACTGATAGAGAAACTAAAAAAATACTTTATCAAGATACTTTCCGTACACCTGATTATTTTTGGTTTGATCCTTATACATTGGAATTTGCAGGATTTAATTTAATCAGTGGCAAATATCAACCCTTAGAACCTAACAAAAAAGGACATTTATGGAGTGAAGAATTGGGGTTATATTTGGGGATTCATGAGGGTTTATTAAGATATTTTACATCATCAGGAGTTTTAGTTCCTACACCGGAAGAAAGCGCAGAGATGGAAGCTACAAGAGCAGCAATGGCAGCAGAAAAGGCGAAAATATCAAATGAAAAATCCCAAAGGTTAGCCGCAAAATTGAGAGAATTAAATATTGATCCAGATACAATTTAATGAAATCTAAAATCCAATTGTGTTTGTTTTCATTACCCCAACTTTGTATATTAGGAGGATGATTTTATGTTAATTATGACAATTAAAGATGTAGAACAAGTCCAAACCGCTTTTAGTGAAGCTGGTTTAGATTACGATGTTGAATTAACAAACGGGAGAATTTCTATCGTGGGTCCATCGGATATTGTATCTAGTGAAGTTGGTATTCTTTTTAGTCGGCTATTAGCTAATTGGGTTTATCCTCGTCGTTTAGGAAGAGTATTTGATTCTGCTGGTGGTTTCATTTTACCTGATAGCAACCTCACCGCACCAGATGTTTCTTTTGTGCGGGCTGCACGTCTGCGTCAAAGTCCCCGTTATTTTGGCGAACTTGTGCCAGATTTAGTAGTAGAAATTAAATCTCAAAGTGATAGAATTAAACCTTTAGTTACTAAAATTCTCAACTTGATCAAATTAGGTGCTGTGATGGGAATTTTAATTGATCCTGATGAGGAAACTGTTACAGTTTATCGTCATCAAGGTGAACCAACTATTTTAAATAATGGCGATATTTTAACTTTACCAGAACTTTTTCCCGGTTGGGAATTAGCCGTTTCTGAATTATGGCCTCCTATTTTTACTGAAGAAGAAACTCAAAGTTAGTTTGTTTGATCGGATTAGTTTTTCTGTGGAGTTCTTGCATGGGAAAGAGGGGATTTTGCCTGAAGATAGCGGTGTGCGGAGAAACCTCCGCACTAATCCTTGAGTTTATTCGTTGATAGTCACTTTGATCATTTTAACAGGTGTTTTGGGGCGATCGCCTGATCCTGTGGGAGTAGTTTCAATGGCTTTTAATACATCCATCCCTTCAGTAACTCGACCGAAAACAGGATGCTTAGATTGACCAGGTGTAAACCAATCCAGATAGTGATTGTGGACAGTGTTGATGAAAAACTGGCAACTGCCACTATTAGGTCTTCCCGTATTAGCCATAGATAGAGTTCCTGGTTCGTTAGAAAGTTTCCCGTCTTCAGGATGCTCATCTTGAATACACCCATCAGGACCATTACCAGTTCCTGCACGAGGAGAGCTAGGATCTTTACTGTGAGGACAACCAAACTGCACCATGAAGTTTTTAATTACACGGTGGAAATGCAGACCATCATAAAACCCACTTTTAGCCAATTTGATGAAATTTCCCGCCGTTATGGGCATAACATCGGTGAATAGCTCAAGAGTAATCGTACCAAGGGAAGTTTCTAGAGTTGCGGTGGGATTTGCCATGAATATTGAATTACTAATCTTTGTAGTGGGTTGGTTTGTCGCTTCTAGTTTACCTAAAATATTGAAAATAATGTTCACCAAAATCCGCAATTAACCCAAATCCGCATTACCTACTGTCAAATCAACAACCTCCACTCGTATCAAGCTGAGGTTGTTTTTTCAGCATTTTAATCTGGGAAAGCTAAACCAGTTCTCGGATCTCTGATATATAATCCTAATGTCAAACTCCGCATAACTTCATCCCAAACAGGTATTAATTGTTCCGCTTGATCTGCCCAATAATCAAAGGTAATCAAACATTGAATATTAGAACCTAAACCCACGCAAGTCCGAGAAAAAGCTTCCCTGGGTTCTGCTTGAGTATCAATAAATTTAATTTCACACCACATAATTCGGGCAGTTTGTCGCTTAACGGTAATCACTTCTCCTCTTTCAATCACATCACGGCTATCATTTTCCATGATTTTTTTTAAAGTAGATTTGAGAGGAAATAGAGTCCAATCATTAGCTGGTAAATGATTGTAAGATACCTCTAAACAACAATCATCATCAGGTGTTTTTTTATCCATGAACTTGAAAGATTTTTCTTGTGGTTCAAACACCCAATTCTGGGGAACATTAAAGCGAACCGCACCCCTCCCGGCTACAAAAATCTTATAATCATCAGGTCCTTCCCAGTGATGATCCGGTTTTAATTCGAGGGTTTCTTTAATCCATTGAAGATTGCTTTTTTTACGCTTTGTCATAATTTTAATAAGGTATTAAATTTTAGCTGGCATTAATCAGATTTACTTGGGAAATATTATTTTATGTTTCTATTTCCAATTCAACACCATCATATAGCATTTCAATCGGAAATTCAAATTCGATACTTGATAAAGTGATGATGTCTCCAGTAGTGTAAGGATAATAAAGCCACATTCTTCCTTCTCCTCGACAATAACGTTCAACAGAGATTTTTTCAGAATCAATCAAGATGTATTCTTGTAAACTGGGTATTGTTAGATAATATCTGAATTTTTCCCCTCTATCTTTACTTCTTGTACCAGGAGAAAGAACTTCCACAATTAATTTAGGATTTTGAATAAATTTGCGGGCGTTGAGGTCGTCAGGGTGACAACTAACGATAAGATCAGGATAGAAGTATAGGCTGTTAGGACTAACTTGGACTTTTACATCTAATATATTTATTCGATCACCTCTAGCACGAAGATGGGGATGTAAAATATTGTAAAGATTGAGAGTAATATCATTGTGGGGAATTGTACCACCTGTCATGGCAAAAACTTCGCCGTTGATGTATTCATAGCGAATATCCTGGTCAAGTTCCCATGGGAGATATTCCTCAATGGTCATTTTTGCTGGTTGTTGGGGAATGGCTATCATATCATGATTTTTTCAAGTTTGTTTTGATTATAGCAACTGACAAAAAATAGTTCTTAATCAGACACAATAATTGCAGCTAATCGTTTCTCAACTTCTTGAATATAATCTGTCAAACCTGTATCAAATCCTCTTTCTCGTAGATGTTTTAATTTTGTCTTTTCCCAACATAGCTTTTCCCGTTCCATATCGTTTCCTGTAAGTTGTTCAACTACTACTTTTACATTTCTGATTCGTTCAGGTTCTTTCTCTGAAGTAGCACGTAATCTGTGAGACTCTATGGAAGGATCAAAACTCAATTTATTTTTAATTTCTTCTATAATTTGTTTCTCTTGTTGATTTGATGGAATAAAGCCATTTAAAACCCATGCTTCACGTTTTGGATCAGCAGCACCAATGATAATTTCTAATTTCGGCGTTTTATTAATATGTTCTGAACGTGCTTGTTCAATTCCTTCTTTACGTTCCGGTTGATTATCTAAATCACGGATAAAAATAACAGCTTTAATCTGTCGTATTCTTTGCAGAAAACGTACCAAATTAAGAACTTTAATAGATGCTGCACCATCAGCTTTTAAAGGCACACCCTTGCTATGACCTATAAATCTGGAAGGTTTATATTTTATTTGTGATTTTGCATCATCAATGATTTTGATAATGTCTCTCCAGCAAGAAAATTCTGTCCCTTCCTCTAAACGAGTCCATGTAATCGGGAACTATCGAAATTGAGTTCTGTAGATTTATGGCTTTTGAAATTATGAAGAATTAGTTTTTCTAGCATATTTTTATAGATCACAATAACTCAGGAATATGTTCATTTTCATAGTTTTCAATTAATGCACCAATAACTTCCATAAGCGATGCAAGAGGATGGGTTTCATCTTCACCAACTTGATCAATGAGAGTATCAAGTATATTAACCAAGTATTCATATTCTGCTTCTGTGTGAGGGACAAAAACATTTTCAGCAATGGATGACCAAGCAGTGATAGTTTGATTGATGTTTAAGGTTTGCATTATTCTTTTCTTGAATGTACCTCAAAAGCCAAATCTGCACGGTAAAAACACACATCAAACTCTAAAAAGAAGTTCATACGCCCTAATAATAAAGGTACATCATCAGATAAGCACCACGCAAAAACTAAGCGAACAGGCTCAAATGATCCAATCTGGGCAGATACCAGTAAACCTCTTGCCTCTACTGGTGCTAAATTGCCAGCCAATATCACAGAAGTAGTTTGTTCCTCCCAAATTGCACCTAGCTGGATACCTACACTGTATGGAAGAACGTTAACACTTGCGCCAGTATCCAATAAACCGGAAACGTCTACTGATGAGTTACGATAAGTAAGTGTTAATGGTAACTTTGGTAGAGCATCAGGAACACCAAAGGTATCATATCCCTCTGTAAAGGAAAATCTTTGAGTTTTAGTCATTTTACTTTTGTTCGTCGGCTTCTAGTAGTTGGGCAAGTTGATGTGCGGCGGCATGGGAATTAAGCGGTGATAAAATAGAATAGGTTGCTCCCTGTTCTAATGATGGTTCTTCATTCCTAGATAATTCGGAAACTAGAAACTGCATTACTTTTAGTTTGTCGGCACGATTTAGATTTCGCAGG
This sequence comes from Dolichospermum sp. UHCC 0352, assembly GCF_009711925.1. NCBI lineage: Bacteria > Bacillati > Cyanobacteriota > Cyanophyceae > Nostocales > Aphanizomenonaceae > Dolichospermum > Dolichospermum sp. UHCC 0352. The sequence continues at coordinate 43,465 of NZ_VIKY01000051.1, forward strand.
GTGGGAAATAGTTCTATGGCGTTCATAATTGTCATAGTAGAGGGAATTTTATATTTCTATTTTTCCACAAGTTTCATGATTGTGCGATCGCTCTTGGGGATTTGGAAGAGTGCAATACGTGCTACACCTATATCTTACTAGTCTCATCCTTATTTATCCTATAAACCTCACTAAGCTTACTTAAAGTTTTTGGTCCAGCAGTCCCATCAATAGGTGTTACTTCATATTTTTCTTGAAAAGCACTAATTGATTGTGCCAATTGCTCATCAAACTTTTCATCTATTACACCTTGATACAATCCGATATTTTGGAGCATTTCCTTCAAATGAGACACATCCATATCTATATCATTTAAATGAGAGCGTGTATATTTTTTTTGGTTTTTTAATCTTTCTTCTGGAGTAGCTTTTTTAAGCCATTCTAAATATTTTTGGTATTGTAAATCTCTTTTCGCTTTGTATTCTTCTGATAAAGATTCTTCACGATCTCTTACTAATTCTAATCCCACAAATAAATCTTCTTTTAATTCCTTAGTTGTTTTATCTATAAGATTTTTATTCTCCTCTATTTTTCCTGACATTTCCTGTAGCTGAACCTCTATATCTTTGATCTTAAATTGCTTAATACTTGGAATAATTGCCGCCACAAAAGAAGATCCAAACCAATAAATAGCTTGTTGTTTTAGTTCTTTTTCAACTGGAAAGAAAAGTATATATACAAATACTAAGAAAGATATTGCTGAAAAAGAATATCCGAAAAACCTTAATCTCTCAGCGTCTTCAGCAAGATTACCTTGATTGCCATGATTTTCAGTCATTTTTGTTTCTCTATTGTTTGCCAAATAATCAATTAATTATACCACGCATCAGAAAAATGAGGTAGTTGATAGGAGAAATATTGGAAACAATAATCATTTAGTATGTAATTAGCTGGTAGGTTGGGTTAAGAAACGAAACCCAATATTAACTTATTTATTCCCAATCTTCATATTTCAAACCGTCAATACGGCTAAATTAACTGGTATCGTGAGTAACAAGTGTGAGATCATTTGCCAACGAGATCGCCGCAATTAACAAATCATTAGGCCAACGAGATCGCCGCAATTAAAAAATCATTAGGTCCAATGGGAGTACCCAAAGAATCAAGACGAGCGTGAATTTGTCCAGTAATTTTTGCTGCTTGATGATCTAGTGGTAAATCAGCAAATTCAGCCAATAAATAACTAATTATACAACACATCACAAAAATAATATTCTTGATTAACCAAACTTAACTCCGTTTATAAACCATTTCCATTCTCAACTTTTCCACCTCAATCTTCAACCGTTCATTCTCCATTTTCAACCCCGTATTTTCATCCTTAATCAACTCTACCTCATTCCGTTTACTCAAAGCCTGATTAATTGCCAACTTCCGCATATCCAAAGAAAACCAACGTTGATAAGTTTTTGTATGAATCTGCACACTATGACCCAAATTATCTGCCGCAGCCTTAATAGGAACTCCCAAAATATGCGCTCGAATTGCCCAACCATGACGTAAATCATAGGGTTTAAAATCTAAACCAATTTTTCTAAACCACCAACTTACCCTTTGAATTAAAGCCGTGATTTCTGCATGATTATTTTGGTCTTTTTTACTAATTGCTAATGCCAACATTTCCAAATATTTAGGATTTCTTAAATCAAATTCATCTATCCATTCCTTATATAAAGGTAAGGCTTCTCTTTCACCAGTTTTACAATTTTTATCAACCTTCCAAGTTAAATCTATATTTTCATCACTCAACCACCAATGAATATGAGGATTAACAAAAAGCTCACGGGGACGTAAACCAAAAACCGCCAACATTCCATAAGTCCACCGCCAAAGTTGCCAGCTATCTTTCACATCTTGATTAACTTGTTTACCTCGATTATTTAGATATTCATCAAACTTGTAAAATCCCGTAACTATGTCCTTATCTGTAGGTACATTCCGAGAATTACTTTCAGGAACTTTAGAATAATTAGTTAAATTAATCTCAACTTTAAAAAGTTGGCAAAATACAGAAATAGCCCTCACCGCATTATATTTAGCCCATTCCTTATCTATCTTATTAATCGCATTAATCAAAACTTCCCCAATTGCCAAATCATCAGCATTTGTATAACGCTTAATGCGAGAAAAATAATAGAAAAAAGTATGTTCACTTTTAGTAGTGCGTTTATGGGTTTTAAAATATTCATCCTCAAACTTTTCTAATAACTCACCAATAGTTATTAACTCTTGTTTAATTGCTTCATTTCCTAAATATTTATCATTCCAAACAAAACTTTTTCTAGCAATTAACTTACCTAACTCATAAGCTTCTTCTTCCGCAGTTTTCAAACCTAGTAAATTTGCCGGAATATTCAAACTGAGATTATATTGTTTTTTACTTCTTCCAGTTTTATCCTCATCTCCCGGCTTAATAGGTAAAGTTGCCCGTAATTGCAGACATCCATTGGATTCCCGAATTGTTACCCTAGCCTTTGCAGACTTCAACCGCAGATTTACCTGCCCCAATTCCCATAATAGCTCTTCTTTCATTCTTTGCGCCTTTGCTCCTCCGCGCCTTTGCGCGAAACTTAACTCTGAATCTTTCAGACTATATTTAGACTGAAAATAAATGAGTTAACTGCAAACATAGTTTATCCCTGACATTGCTCACTGCACACATAGCGAAGTTAAAAGCTATTAAACCAGCAATATAAATACTCCGGACCTTATCACGGTTACGACGGATTCGCAATCTTCGCTCGTGACATGGATTTAGCTCTGAACAGCCCAACCTGGGGATTAATCGGCGCTCCCTGGAACAAGAAAGCTCAAGCTAAGGCTAAAGCTAAGGCTGCCGTCTAGGGGACAAAAGATAGTCTGGGGTTTTACCCCAGGAGAGTTGGGAAGTCAAGATTCAAAATTAAAAATTTCATTGTTCTGGATTTTGCATTCTGAATTTTGAGGCCCATTCCCGACTCTCCACCGAACGCAAACATAATACACAGCAAGCTTGGAGATATAGAAATGCCTCAAGATCCCAATAAGATTCAGGACCACGTTGAGTTATTCCACCAACCAGAATACCAAGAACTGTTTGAAAACAAAAAACAGTTTGAAAACGGTCACACCCCTGAAGAAGTACAACGAGTTTCCGAATGGACAAAAAGCTGGGAATACCGGGAAAAGAACTTTGAACGGACAGCTTTAACCGTTAACCCAGCTAAGGGTTGTCAACCTTTAGGTGCTATGTTTGCGGCTGTGGGTTTTGAAGGTACTCTTCCCTTTGTTCAAGGTTCTCAAGGTTGTGTAGCTTACTTCCGTACCCACTTAACCCGTCACTACAAAGAACCATTTGCTGGTGTTTCTTCTTCCATGACAGAAGACGCTGCTGTGTTCGGTGGTTTACAAAACATGATTGATGGTTTGGCTAACTCCTACAGCTTGTACAAGCCAAAAATGATCGCTGTTTGCACCACCTGTATGGCAGAAGTTATCGGTGATGACTTACAGTCATTTATCGGTAATGCTAAAGAAGCTGGTTCAGTTCCTCAAGATTTCCCCGTACCTTTTGCTCACACACCTAGCTTCGTTGGTTCTCACATCACTGGTTACGACAACATGATGAAGGGAATTCTTTCTACCTTAACCGTAGGTAAAAAGACAGCCAAGAGCAACGGTAAAATCAACTTTATCCCTGGTTTTGATACCTACGTAGAAAACAACCGCGAAATTAAGCGGATTGCTTCTTTAATGGGTATTGACTACACCTTGTTATCTGACAACAGTGATTATGTTGATTCACCTTGTGATGGTGAATACAATATGTATCCAGGTGGTACTAAGTTGGAAGATGCAGCAGATTCCATCAACGCTAAGGCTACTATTGCTCTTCAAGCTTACTCTACCACCAAGACCCGCGAATACATTGCTAAGGAATGGAATCAAGACGTTAGTGTTGCTCGTCCTTGGGGTATCAAGGGAACTGACGAGTTCTTGATGAAACTCAGCGAAATGACTGGTAAGGCTATTCCTGAAGAGTTAGAAATCGAACGTGGTCGTGCAGTTGACGCAATGACCGACTCCCATGCTTGGTTACATGGTAAGCGTTTCGCTATCTACGGTGATCCTGACTTAGTTTACAGCGTAGTTGGTTTCATGTTGGAAATGGGTGCTGAACCAGTACACATCTTGGTTCACAACACCAATGAAGTATTCGAGAAAGAATTGCAAGCATTGTTAGATTCTAGCGCCTTCGGTAAGTCCGCTAAAATCTGGGGTGGTAAAGACTTGTGGCACTTACGCTCCTTGTTATTCACCGAACCCGTAGACCTATTGATTGGTAACTCCTACGGTAAGTACCTGTGGCGCGATTGTGGTGTACCTTTGGTAAGAATCGGTTATCCTATCATGGACCGTCACCACTACCACCGTTATGCAACTGTTGGTTACAAAGGTATAATCAACTTGTTGAACTGGATCGTTAACACAGTCTTTGAAGAAATTGACCGCAGCACCAATGTTGCTGGTAAGACCGACATTTCCTACGACTTAATTCGTTAAGAATGTCTGTAGGGTGGGGTTTCCCCATCCTTAAAAATAGACAAAGGGGATTGGGATATAGGCAATTTACCTAACATCCTATCCCCTATCTCCAGTTCTTAATAATTAAACGCAGATAAACGCAGATAAACGCAGATGAATTAATTTTTTCTCTTTTCTCTTGCAAAACCAAATGTTATGAAAATCCCACCCCTAGAAAATACAGATAAATACATATCTTTTTTGAAAGTTTATCTGTGTAAATATTAAGTTAATCAGATTTTGCAGAAAATCTATAAATCAATCCAAACTAAGTATAAAAACTTGGTTATTTTCGGGGAATTAGAATTATTATATTTAATATATCCTGTGGTAATCCTAAATTATTTGTGAGATATTTCTCACTTATTCTCTATTACAGCAAGTTTCTATGATCTTTTCTGTAGAGACACAAACCCAGAAATAGATAATGCTGTAAATAGTTCCACAAATAATTTTTATTAATTTGCAATATTTTTCTCGAAGTCATCATCTTGATGATTAACTTTAAGCAAGATTTGTCATGGTTGTAAACTCCATCTAGCACAAGAATAAAAATGAAAGTCACCCAAAGCAAAATTAACGAACTTCTGAGTGAATCAGGATGCGAACATAATCAACAGAAACAGGGAGAAAAGAAAAGCAAATCTTGTACTCAACAGGCTCAACCAGGTGCGGCTCAAGGTGGTTGTGCCTTTGATGGGGCGATGATTGCTTTAGTTCCTATTACCGATGCTGCTCACTTGGTACATGGTCCCATTGCTTGCGCTGGCAATTCCTGGGGAAGTCGTGGTAGTTTATCTTCTGGACCAATGCTTTATAAGACAGGTTTTACTACCGATGTGGGTGAAAATGATGTCATTTTCGGTGGTGAGAAAAAGCTTTATCAGGCGATTTTAGAAGTTAATGAAAATTACAAACCTGCGGCAGTTTTTGTTTACGCCACCTGCGTTACAGCCTTAATTGGTGATGATATTGATGCAGTTTGTAAGGTAGCAGCCGAAAAAATTGGTACTCCGGTAATTCCTGTGATTGCTCCCGGATTTATTGGGAGTAAAAATTTAGGTAATCGCTTTGGTGGTGAATCTCTACTAGAATATGTAGTGGGAACTGCTGAACCTGAATATACTACCCCTTATGATATTAATTTAATAGGTGAATATAATATTGCTGGGGAAATGTGGGGGGTTTTACCTTTATTTGAAAAGTTAGGAATTCGGGTTTTATCGAAAATTACTGGTGATGCTCGTTATGAAGAAGTGCGTTATGCTCACCGGGCTAAATTAAATGTGATGATCTGCTCACGGGCGTTATTAAATATGGCGCGAAAAATGCAGGAACGTTACGGAATTCCCTACATTGAAGAGTCATTTTATGGAATTAAAGATATTAACCGTTGTCTGCGAACTGTAGCTGCTAAATTAGGTGATGCTAATTTGCAGGAACGCACAGAAAAACTCATTGCTGAAGAAACTGCGGCTTTGGATATTGCTCTTGCTCCCTATCGAGCCAAGTTGAAAGGAAAGCGCGTTGTTCTCTATACTGGTGGTGTGAAAAGTTGGTCAATTATTTCTGCTGCGAAGGATTTGGGAATTGAAGTTGTGGCGACTAGCACGCGCAAAAGTACAGAAGAAGATAAAGCGAAAATCAAAAATTTGTTGGGTAATGATGGCATTATGTTGGAGAAGGGGAACGCCTCCGAACTCCTGAAATTAATTGAAGAAACTAACGCAGATATGCTTATTGCTGGCGGTAGAAATCAATATACTGCTTTGAAAGCGAGAATTCCCTTTTTAGATATTAACCAAGAACGTCATCATCCTTATGCCGGTTATGTGGGCATGGTGGAAATGGCACGGGAGTTGACTGAGGCTTTATATAGCCCCGTTTGGGAGCAAATTCGGAAGCCAGCACCTTGGGAGTAAATTAGCTGACAGGTGATGGTAAGGGCGAAGCATTCGGAACATAATTTTCGAGAAAAACCGCTAATTTATCGCTCGAATGCTTGGGATGGTAAGGGCGAAGCATTCGGAACATAATTTTCGAGAAAAACCGCTAATTTATCGCTCGAATGCTTGGGATGGTAAGGGCGAAGCATTCGGAACATAATTTTCGAGAAAAACCGCTAATTTATCGCTCGAATGCTTGGGATGGTAAGGGCGAAGCATTCGGAACATAATTTTCGAGAAAAACCGCTAATTTATCGCTCGAATGCTTCGCCCCTACGACTTCTGACAAATTATTTTGAGATTATAGTTATTATGGCGATCGCAATTGTTCCAGAAAAGTCTCTGACTGTAAACCCCCTCAAACAAAGTCAGGCTTTAGGCGCTTCTTTGGCTTTTTTGGGGTTGAAGGGGACTATGCCTTTATTTCATGGTTCTCAGGGTTGTACGGCGTTTGCAAAAGTGGTTTTGGTTCGACATTTTCGGGAAGCAATTCCTCTTGCTACTACTGCAATGACGGAAGTTACTACGATTTTGGGTGGTGAGGAAAATGTGGAACAAGCTATTCTCACTTTGGTGGAAAAGGTACAACCGGAAATTATTGGTTTGTGTACTACGGGGTTAACAGAAACTAGAGGTGATGATATTGAAATGTTCTTGAAGGATATTCGAGAACGTCACCCTGAACTTAATCATTTAGCCATTATTTTTGCTCCCACTCCTGATTTTAAAGGTGCATTACAAGACGGTTTTGCAGTTGCAGTTGAAAGTATAGTTAAAGAAATTCCCAAAGCCGGGGGAATTAAACCGGAACAAATCACCATTTTAGCTGGTGCTGCGCTCACTCCTGGAGATGTCCAAGAAGTTCGAGAAATGGTCACAGCTTTTGGTCTAGAACCAATATTTGTTCCTGATTTGGGAGCTTCTTTAGATGGACATTTAGAAGATGGTTATACTCCTATAACTGCTAGTGGCACAACTTTAAAAGAATTACGTTCTTTAGGTAGTTCGGCTTTTACCTTAGCATTAGGTGAAAGTATGTTGGGGGCGGCGAAAATTTTAGAGGAACGGTTTGGAACTAACTATCAAGTATTCAGAGATTTAACAGGATTAGAACCTGTAGATCAATTTCTGCAAAAGTTATCTTTATTAAGTGGAAATCCCGTTCCTGAAAAATATCGCCGTCAACGTCGTCAATTGCAAGATGCAATGTTAGATACTCACTTTTATTTTAGTTCCAAACGAGTATCTTTAGCTTTAGAACCAGATTTGTTGTGGACAATGGTGGGATTTTTGCAATCAATGGGGGCGGAAATTCACAATGCTGTCACCACAACTCGTTCCCCATTACTTGAACTACTTCCTATCAATAATGTCACCATTGGTGATTTAGAGGATTTTGAAAACTTGGCGCAAGGTTCTGATTTATTGATTGGTAATTCTCATGTAAATACCATCTCTAAACGCCTTTCAATTCCGCTCTATCGTTTAGGTATTCCTATCTATGACCGATTAGGAAACGGGCTATTTACCAAAGTAGGCTATCGCGGTACTATCGAACTTCTTTTTGGCATGGGAAACCTATTCATAGAACAAGAAGAATCATCAATGATGCACCAATGGTCATCAGTAATCAACAAATAACACCTGATACCATTTTTTCTATCTCTGTGTCCTCTGTGCCTCTGTGGTTCGTTCATCTTAATTCAGAATAATTAGTATGACAACCGACCACCAACAACTGACAACTGACAACCAACAAAGGACAAATGAAAGTGAAAATTGCTTTTACGACAACTGACCGAATTCATGTTAATGCTCACTTTGGTTGGGCTAAAGAAATTGATGTTTATGAAATTTCCGACAACGGATATGAATTCATAGAAACCCTCAAATTTGAAGGTGATCTCAAAGAAGATGGTAATGAAGATAAAATTACCCCCAAACTACAAGCACTGAATGATTGCACAATTGTTTATGTTGTCGCTATTGGTGGTAGTGCAGCCGCTCGTTTAATTAAGAAGAGTGTAACCCCAGTTAAGGCTAAATCTGAAGAGGAAAAAATTGAAGATATTCTCAACAAATTAGTCAAAACTCTCAAGGGTAATCCTCCACCTTGGTTACGGAAAGCTTTAGGACAGAAAAAACTTAGTTTTGCTGAAGAACTTGAGAACGAAGCAACATTATGAGTACAAATAATCTAAATGGAACTGGTAACAATTCAGAGGGGGTTTTAACTCCTTTCCATAAATCATTAGTTCAACAAATCCGGGCGCAAGATAGTTATGGTTTTTACCGGAGTTGGACTGATGAATTAATCCTCAAACCCTATATTGTTACTAAACAAAAGAAACGGGAAATTTCCGTAGAAGGTGAAATTGATCCCGCCACTATTTCTCGCATCAATGCCTTTTTTCGGGCTATAGCATCCAGTATTGAAAAGGAAACCGGACTCCTTTCTAATGTGGTTGTGGAATTAGGACATGAGGGTTTTGGCTGGGCTTTAATATTTTCTGGACGCTTATTATTAACTGTAAAAACCTTACGTGATGCCCATCGTTTTGGTTTTGATTCCTTCGAGAAATTGGACGAAGAAGGCGCAAAGTTTGTTGAGAAAGGCATTGATTTAGCCAAGCGTTTTCCCGAAGTTGGAAATCTTTAATTAGAGACTCTCAAAGCCAAAGCAAAAATTCCCTCTATTTATTCCCTCTGTGTCCTCTGTGCCTCTGTGGTTCGTTTATCCAGATAATTAAATATGACCATAGAAGAAATCACGACCAAAATTAAAAAGCTAAATAGCAAAGCAGGTCAAATGAAAATGGATCTGCATGATTTAGCGGAAGGTTTGCCCACAGACTACCACAAACTAATGGATGTTGCTGCGGAAACTTACGAAATCTACTGTCAGTTAGATGGACTCAAGCAACAACTCAAAAAAATGGAGAATTCTAAATGAGTACCAATATTGATGAATTCAAGAAGTTAGTAGATGCAGAAGAATTTTTCATCTTCTTTAATCTGCCCTACGACCAAAAATTTGTAAATGTTAATCGTTTACATATTTTGAAAAAGTTTTCTCAGTTCATGAGTCAAATTGATGATACTTATCCTCAGATAAGTGACGAAGAAAGATTAGAGAAATATTGCACAGCTTTGCAACAAGCTTATCAGGTATTTATAGAATCTACACCCCATGAACAAAAGCTGTTCAAGGTGTTTAATGATAAGCGAAAAAATGTTGTCACCCTGACAGAAATCACCTCAGATTAGGAGTTAAAAAGTGATCAACCTAACGCCTACCGAATTGGAACGCTATAGTCGCCAAATGATGCTGCCTAATTTTGGCGAAGTGGCTCAAAAACGCCTGAAGTCAGCGACTGTTTTGGTGTCGGGTGTGGGTGGATTAGGTGGTACGGCGGCGCTTTACCTAGCAGTAGCGGGTGTTGGGCGGCTAATCCTAGTCCGGGGTGGAGATTTGCGGCTGGATGATATGAATCGTCAGGTTTTGATGACTGACGACTGGGTGGGTAAACCTAGAGTATTTAAAGCCCAAGAAACCCTCAAAGCCATCAATCCCGATGTCCGAGTGGATGTAGTTCACGATTACATTACCGCCGAAAATGTGGATGAGTTGGTGCAGTCGGCGGATATGGCTTTGGATTGCGCTCACAATTTCACTGAACGCAATTTGTTAAATGCAGCCTGTGTCCGCTGGCGTAAGCCCATGGTAGAGGCGGCTATGGATGGAATGGAGGCTTACCTCACCACGATTATTCCTGGTGTCACACCTTGTTTATCCTGTCTGTTTCCAGAAAAGCCTGATTGGGATCGGCGCGGTTTTTCTGTGCTGGGGGCGGTTTCTGGGACTTTGGCTTGTTTGACGGCTTTGGAAGCTGTGAAGCTGATTACTGGTTTTAGTCAACCGCTGTTGTCAGAGTTGCTGACGATTGATTTGAACCGAATGGAATTTGCTAAACGCCGTTCTCACCGCGATCGCAATTGTCCAGTTTGCGGTAATACTGCCCCTTGGAGATATTCCCAATCTCAAACTGCAACGGTATAAAGTACCTCTTTTTTCAAATCCACATTCCAAATCAGAATATTCGCTACAGAATAGGAAACAAAATGACTGTTACTTTAACAGAAAAGGCTGAATTTCGTCTGCGGGCATTTTTAAAAGGTTCTGCAACCGAAGACGCTAAAAAGGGTGTCCGCATCTCCGTTAAAGACGGTGGTTGCAGTGGCTACGAGTATGGCATCGAAATTACCAGTAAGCCCCAACCTGATGATGTCGTATCTCAACAAGGAAATGTGTTGATTTACGTTGATGCTAAAAGTGCGCCGTTATTAGCAGGTGTGGTAGTTGATTTTGTTGAAGGAGTAATGGACAGCGGCTTCAAGTTTTCCAATCCCAATGCAACTGATACCTGCGGTTGTGGCAAGTCTTTTAAAACAGATGATGGTACTCCCACTGGTGTACCTTGCGGCCAATAGTTCAAAGTTCAAAAAATAAGCCTTTCATTTTGAATTTTGAACTCAGCCCGGGAAACTTAACTAACTCAAAAACTCACTTCATTCACGTTTGAGGAGAATTAAAAAATGGCGACCTACCAAGTAAGATTGATCAGCAAAAAAGAAGACTTCGACACCACAATTGAATGTGACGAAGACACCACAATTCTAGATGCAGCAGACGAAGCTGGGATTGAATTACCTTTCTCCTGTCACTCCGGTGCTTGTTCTAGCTGTGTAGGTAAGGTTGTTGAAGGTGAAATCAATCAAGACGATCAATCCTTCCTAGATGATGAGCAAATAGGCAAAGGATTCGCTCTATTATGTGTTACCTATCCTCGGTCTAACTCTACAATCAAGACTCACCAAGAACCTTATCTTGCTTAATACAATATCTGTAGGGGTTTAGCATTGCTAAACCCTCTAACTTTCACAATGATGGAGGATGTTTATCATCTTTCATCATTTCAATTTTCGCTTTTTATTTTTTATAATCCAATGTTTACTCCTTTTACTATTATGGGTTGTTCTTTAGAATTGATGAAAGCAGGCGATTGTGGGATAGTTACTGTTTGTCAAAGTCAAGATGAGATAATTAGAAAAAAGCTGATATTAATGGGCATTAAATCAGGGGATACCATTACTGTAGAACAGCAATTTCCGACTTTTGTGATTAAATCTGGTGGTTTATCTATGACTATAGATCGGGAAATAGCACGGGCTATTTATGTGCGAGTGATTGAGGGGTGAAAGGATTGATTATTAACTTTTGTTTAAATTGTGATTTAAAATACGAAAATACTGTATTGTCTAAATTAGGTATTACTAATTAATTTAAATCCAAAATTATGTGTTTGAGTGATATAATTAATGAGTTAGATTGTTGAATGTCATGTTTTGAGAGGCTTTGTTAGGTTTTACTGATGTTCAAACCAACGGCAAAAACTATTACTTACCACTTGAGAATATATGATAGAACGAGAAATACTGAATCGTATTACTACAAATCCCAAAGTAATGGCTGGAAAACCGACAATTAAGGGTACACGCTTAACCGTCGAGTATATTCTTAATCTCCTTGCACACGGTGCAACAGTCATAGAAATTTTGGAAGAATATGAAGGTTTAGTAGAAGCAGATATTCGAGCTTGTTTATTATTTGCATCTCGCTCTCTAGAAAGTACCAGTTTCATGCCTTTGATTGCGGAGATTGCCTAGATGCGATTTTTAGTAGATGAAAATACAGGTGTGACTGTCGCTCGCTGGTTACGTGAACAAGGTTATGAAGTTTTCTCAGTTTATGAACAAGCACGGGGAATAGATGATGACACAATTATTCAAAAGGCCTTTGATGAAAATTGGATTTTGATTACTAGCGACAAAGATTTTGGCGAGAAAGTTTATCGGGATAAATACCCTCATCGAGGTGTGATTCTTCTGCGTTTGGAAAATGAACGTTCTGCAAATAAAATCTATATTTTACAACAGCTATTAGAGCAGCATAAGGAACAGTTAGCAGATAGTTTTGTCGTAGTCACTGAAACTCAGATTAGATTTGCCAGGATAGAATAATTACTGAGTCAAAAGAAAAATGAGAATAAAAAATGGGGAAAACTTTAAAGGAAAAACTAGAGCAGTTACCACTAGAAAGACAGCAAAAGATTGCGGAAGAATCTAATTTTCTCATTGCTGAAGAAATGACACGACAACAATTGAGACTAGCACTTAAACTCACTCAAGAGCAAATGTCAAAACTTCTTCAAATTGATCAAGGAAATGTTTCTCAAATGCAACAAAATACTGATTTAATGCTTTCAATTCTGCGAAAGTATATTGCTGATTTAGGTGGTGATTTAAGGCTTGTTGTTGAATTTCCTAACCGTCCACAAGTTACTTTATCAGGAATTTCTGAGATTGATATCTGATGAGGATCTTCAATTAAAGTCAACTAAAGATAAAATTTTCTCTAAAACTCGCTCATTTATGGTTGGTGGTAAATTTTTCAGTTGTTTCTGTACTGGTTTGGGGATAATAACTTCATAGCTCATGAAATTTGAGGATTCTGATTAGCAATAAATTCTTGAATTGTTTGATAGTCGCCATTTTGATAAGCTTGACGAGCTTCTGCAATTTCGGAGATAATTTGGGGATTTTGTTCTATTAAATCTTCTTCATTTTCTAAAAGTTGTTCTTCTAGAAATTCCAAAAGTTGATGCTTTTCTTGTAAATTGAGAGACGAAATTGCCGCAATTAATGATTCAAAGGGAATTTGTAAGTTAACTACTGTCATTATTGATAATCCTTTTGAGGTTAATTATGTCATATTTTCAGTTAATGTACTATCAGAGAGAGAAATTATAACTATAGGGTAGGTTAGCAACAGTAAAAAAAAGGTGCGTTATGCGATCGCTAACACACCCTACAAAAATGATTTGAGGCTTTGTTGGGTTTCCTTGCGTCAAGCCAACCTAAAACTTATCACCTTCTACGACGATAAAAATCTTGTGGTGCGGGCATCTTACCCGCTAAAAGTGTACCTCACCCTTATGGTAATCCGCTGTGTCTACTCTACACCTAAATTCATACTTGGTTTCAGCAACGTCATAGTATTGATTATGGCTCTGTTTCTTCTCCTGTATTTACTTTTGGAGGTCTTTGAAAAGTGAAAGTAAAAGTATCTCCACTTTTAATCACTTGGTTAATTTCACCATAAAAAGAATGATCACCAATTCCACTCATACAAGCCCAACCTCTTGAGCGTGTTAATGCCACAAATAGTTGATTCCGTAAATTAGGATCACTTTCATTTTCTGCAATTTTATCAACTCCAACAACATAAACCATATTAGCCTCATTTCCTTTTGCTCGATGAATCCGAGAAATTGTTACACCTCCTTCACACCAAAACTTATCTTGATTTAATGTTCCAGCTTGAAAATTTGGATTTAACTGATTTAGTGTTTTAGCCGCCGCAATATAAATATTAATTCCTTTTTCCATCAAGAATTTTCCTACTTCTGTTTCCAATCTACCAGCATCTTGAACTGAACCTAAAATAATTACTAGAATATCTCTGCTAGGTTTTAATCCGTCTTGCTCAAGATTATATTTAATTCTGGCAGCTAAAGCTTCTAATTCTTCATATCTAGACTCGTAGGTTTCAAATTCAAGAACTGGTTTTTCCCATAGTTTAGGAATAGGATTCGGCGAATTTTCTGGAGGACGATGTAAAACAATTTTTTGCCCAGAACGAAATTCCCCTTCTTTAACTTGATAACCAATTGATTCCCAACTTTTCCTGTCTGTCAATCCTTGTAGAATTCCATCAGAGCGCAATAATCCCATCCCAATTGCGTGAGCTGTTGTGAGAATTTCTCCAGGAGTTCTATAACAACGGTGCATTATTTCACTTTTTTTAATTCCACCTTTATGTTGTCCAGATACTAAATTTGTCAAACTTTTACCAAATAGTTCTTTAGCCATTGGTATTTTTGAACTATCTAAACTTTGAGCTTCATCATAAGCCCATATTAAACAACGTTGTTCAGAAGATTCATTGTCAACAGGACGTAAAGCTTGATAAGCCATCCAATAAATAGCTTGTTTAGATTCATTATTTTCTTCAAATTTTCTTTCATCTTCACTTACAAGGTCTTGTCCTTCATCAATAAGAATGGCATCAAAGATAGGTCGAATTTCTTTTCCATCTAATAATCTTTTAGTACATTCAGCCAATCCTTCACTTGGGCTTAAACCCTGAATAGCTCTCAGAGGTGAAACGCCGTGTTTCTCACAAATAGTTGAATATAAACCTGATCGATACTTACCACCCCAAGCATGAAGAACTTTAAGTTTTCTTTTGACTTTTTCATCATAGGAAACATCTCCATTACTAAATCGTTTTAACCACCGATCTATTAAACTTTCAATCTGTTCGTATAAAGAACGAGTAAAAAACACTAAAGCAATATCCCATTCAGGATGCTTTAAATACATATTTGCGGCTTTTTGACATAATAAAACAGTCTTACCTGAACCTGCAATTCCGCGTATTCGTTGCGCTCCTGGAGGAATTTCTTTACCAATATGTTCTTGTTGTAAGTCAGTTTCATAAAGCCATTCACCAAGAATTGAAAGAATAGCTGATCTATTTTTATTATGCGAAAAAGTAGCCGCATAAGGTTTACGAAGTACAGGAGTTCCGCTAATAACAGCACGCAATACTTTCCATTGTTCATCGTTGAGTTGTTCTCCTGTAACCATTGGTTCTGATTGGGAAATTTTCTCAAAAAAAGCTGTTTTCCCCAAATTATTTTTCAAGATAATAGGTGGACAATTGGGTAGTTGATCAAATCCTTTTTGTTGCCACTCTTCTATCGTAATATTTGGTAAAGCAACTAAAGCACGTCCTGTAATTTTACGAAAAATTGCATCTTCTCGATCACAATATCCTAATAATGCTCGTAATGAACGATTAGAACGTTGTGCTGGACTGGAAAGAATTGTACTACCCTCTGTAAATTGCCATTGTTCACCATTAATAGCTACGACTTGATCAATGGTAATATTTTCTATTTCTATAGTAATTAATCCCAATTCTCGATCAACAATCAAAATGTCTGGTTCTTTTCGTACCTCTCCTACTTTAGAGAATAGGGGATAACGCCAATATCCTATACAATCTCGACTAGAAAAACCGTCTTTAGTAGTTTTCCAGATTTTTTCATGACCTTCGTGTTTGTCATTGGATATAGCTTCACTGGTGATGAATTTGCGTTCATTATCCGTCATTGTCATATCTCTTTTATTTTTTAATCACCATACACCACTGACCTAAACCTGAAAAGCGGAAAAAAGCGGATCGCAAAAAAAAATTACAAACAGACGGAAAAAAGCTGAAAAATACGGATAAAGTCTGCTATCATTACTTGTGTCGCGTTACATTTTTAGCCATGCAGGTTAACGAACTACTACAACTTGTGGATGAGGCTGTCTATCTCAATACAGGCAAACGTCTCAATGACTTGCAACGTGGAGTTATTGAGGGGACACTAAAGCATCAAAAGTATGCTGATATTGCCGAAAATTGTGGCTGTAGCGCGGGTCATGCAAAGGATGTAGGTTACGAACTTTTAAAAATGTTATCTGATATTTTTGATGAACCAGTTGATAAAAGTAATCTTAAATCAGTTCTAGAACGACAGGGAAATGTGAATATTTCTTTGGGTGATAATAGTAATAATTTATTTGTAAATGGCTGTGTAAATATTAGTTCTAAACAACCTAAAACTAAACCAGATAAAAGTCATGCTGGTAATTCTAAACTAAAGCAAAAAGATCAGAATAAAACTCAGATAGAAAAAATTGATAAATTACGGTATTTTGGCTTAAATGATGAGCAAATTGCAGAGGTATTAGAGTTACCTTTAGAGGTAATTAAACAAGTGGAATCAGATAATTGACCAATAGTAGTGTACATAAAATATTAACGCCATAATAACTGCTTGCCATTTCGACCCATTGCCACAAACTCGAAGAGAGATTATATTTATCCAAATAGGCGGAAAGTCCTGCATCATAGCCGTAAAAATTGGTCAGGGATGTTACCCTAATGATAAAGTTGCCAGAAGATTAATCGCCAACTTTCCCCGTGAGACACTAGGCAATCAGTGAGTATCAATGTTCAA
The DNA here is from genome assembly GCF_009711925.1 of Dolichospermum sp. UHCC 0352. Classification (NCBI taxonomy): domain Bacteria; kingdom Bacillati; phylum Cyanobacteriota; class Cyanophyceae; order Nostocales; family Aphanizomenonaceae; genus Dolichospermum; species Dolichospermum sp. UHCC 0352. The sequence continues at coordinate 60,209 of NZ_VIKY01000051.1, forward strand.
AAAACTACAGAAAACACAAATTTATCTACTTGCGGGCGCTGGACTATGTGCCTTTTTAGCCGGGGCAATGGTGTCAGCCCCCCAAGTTGGCAAAACCGTGAGTCAATGGTTGAACTTGAGTCAGGGTAAGCCGGAAAAACTATCTGAGGCTACCAAAGTTAAGTCAGTTGTATTTTCTCTATTGTCTCAATCTGTACCAGAAAGATTAACAAAACTCACGGAAATTGCTCAAACAGGTAGTTCCCCAGATCGAGAACGCGCCCGTTATTTGCTCTCTTGTGATTACGTAGAAACTTCTCAAGGGAAAAAAGCCCTGAGTTTATTGACAGGACTGGAAAAAGATTATCCTGTATTAGCACCTTATATTTTACTTAAACAAGCCCAGGCTCATGATATTTTGGGCGAAGATAAGCAAGCTTCCGATTTGCGCCGCAGGGTGTTAAAGGAATATGGTAAAGAAGCAGCCGCAGTTAAAGCTATATATGCGATCGCTCAACCAAAATTGTCTGATCAAGCGATCGCTCAATTTCCCTCCCATCCCCTCACTTGGGAAATTATCCGCAAACGCTTAAAAGATAATCCTAATCAGCCTAAGTTACAATTAATCTTAGCTAAATACGCCGCTGACGAACCAGGAATTGTGGGTGTATTAAATCAGTTAATAAAACAGCCACAACTCAAACCCGCAGATTGGGAACTGATTGGTTCAGTCTATTGGGATAACAATGAATTTACCAAAGCTAAAAATGCTTATATTCAAGCACCAAAAACCGCTACCAACCTCTACCGCATCGCCAGAGGATTACAATTAAATAAAGAACAAGATCAAGCCATTGAAGTTTATAAACAACTGCTACAAAAGTTTCCCACAGCCAAAGAAACAGCTATAGCCCTATTAAGATTGTCCGACATAGCTACGGGTAAAGACTCTATTATCTATCTCGACCAAGTAATTAGTCAATTTCCTGATCAAGCACCTCAAGCATTAGTTAAAAAAGGGACTTTGCTGGATAGTCTCAAAGATAATCAATCAGCTAACACAACATGGAAATTATTAGTAGGTAAATATAGTAGCAGTGATGAAGCCGCTGAATTTCGCTGGAAAATTGCCCAAACTAAAGCTAAAAACAACGACTATCTAGGTGCGTGGCAATGGGCGCAACCAATTACTATTAATAACAAAACTAGTATTTTAGCCCCTAGAGCCGGATTTTGGGTAGGTAAATGGGCAACGACACTAGGCAAGCAACAGGAAGCTATTACTGCTTATAAGTCTGTAATTAGTGAATTTCCTTACTCTTATTATGCCTGGCGTTCTGCGAGTATTTTGGGTTTAAATGTGGGAGATTTTAACAATCTGCGCGTGATGAATCCGGCAATTATCCCCCCGCAACGTCCTGTTCCACCAGCGGGTTCTGAGACTTTTCATGAATTGTATTTGCTGGGGCAAGATCGTGATGCCTGGTTGCAATGGGAAACAGAATTTAAAAATAAAAATCAGCCTAGTGTCGCGGAACAATTTACCGAAGGATTGATGAAATTAACTAAAGGTGAATATCTCATTGGTATTGACAAAATTGCTAAATTAGAAGACCGAGAAACACCCGCTGAAAAAGCCGAATATGCAGCTTTAAGTCAACAAGCTATTTATTGGCAAGCCCGTTATCCCTTTCCTTATTTTAAAGAAATTGAAAAATGGTCTACTTCCCGGCAACTTAATCCCCTGTTAGTTACGGCTTTAATGCGCCAAGAATCTCGCTTTCAGGCGAAAGTTAAATCCCCCGTTGGTGCAACTGGTTTAATGCAAATTATGCCCAGTACAGGGGCATGGATAGCCCCACAAATCGGTTTAGATTTTAAAAAAATTAATCTAGAAAATCCCAGCGATAACATTATGTTGGGGACTTGGTATTTAGATTATACCCATCAACAGTACGGCAATAATTCCATGTTAGCGATCGCTAGTTATAATGCCGGACCTGGTAACGTTGCCAAATGGTTGCAAACCATCCCCAAACAAGATCCAGATGAGTTTGTGGAAGGAATTCCTTTTGATGAAACTAAAAATTATGTTCGGCAAGTTTTTGGTAATTACTGGAATTATCTGCGACTTTATAACCCAGAAGTTTCTGCTACAGTCAGTAAATACTCGGAAGCACACCCCAAATTACCACCCAATTGATATCTATGATTGCAACTCCCAGCTATAACTATCTTTCCCCCGTCGAATATCTCCAAGGGGAAGAAACCAGCCCTATTAAGCATGAATACAGAGACGGAGAAGTGTACGCAATGGCAGGGGCTAGTAATACTCATGTCATTATTACACTCAATATTGCTTCTCTGCTGAGAAATCATCTGCGTGGCCGTGGCTGTCAAGCTTACATTGCCGATACCAAGGCACATATTGAATCAATTAATACCTATTACTATCCTGATGTCATAGTCAGTTGCGACCAAAAAGATAAAGCCTTTAATAACTTTTTGCGTTATCCCTGTTTAATTATCGAAGTTTTATCTCCCACAACAGAAGCCTTTGATAGAGGTGATAAATTTGCTGACTATCGAAATTTAGAATCACTTCAGGAATATGTGTTGATAAGTCAAACGCGGGTAAATGTCGAAATTTTCCGGCGTAATTCCGAGGGACAGTGGGGATTTTACAGTTATGGACAAGGGGAAAATGTGCATTTAGCAAGTGTAGATTTTCACTGTCCGATAGAAGATGTCTATGAAGATGTGAATTTTGAATCTCCTACTGGAGAAAATTGACCTAACTCCTGACTCCTGCTGCTAAATTTCAACTTTCAGAGGGAACAGAAAAAACTCATGTTTAAAAACATGAGATGGAAATAATGACACTGTTTTTTTTGGGCTACCCATCTTTTAAAAAGAATACTTTCTATTCCCTATTCTCTAGCACCTATTTAAGGATCAATTATCAATTGTTTACCACACCTTTTACAAAATCCAGCATCTGTATCATGAAACGCTAAACCGCACCCTTGACAAACAGTTTCCACCTGATTTGCAGTTTTTACCAATCGTCTAATTAAGTCGCCAATTTGCCACGGAATCAGAGCCACTCCTGTTAAAATCATCAATACTGTTAGTAACCGACCTAATTCAGAAATGGGAATCACATCACCAAATCCCACCGTTGTCATTGTGACAACGGAGAAATAAAAGGCATCTAAAAAAGTATCAAAATTCTGAGGATTAACAGGATGTTCAACTTGATAAATGAAGCCAGAAAAAATAAAAACTATAGCAAATAAAGTAAATAATATTCTGGCAAAAATTACACTATCTTCATTACTAATACTACCAAATAAAAATTTTTTATCAATAAATCTCAGTAAACGGAGAATTCTCACCCAGCGGAATAACCGAATAAAACTAATATCTACCAATCCGATAAAAGATGGCAAAATTGAGATTAAATCAATAATTGCATAAAAACTCAGAATATATTTAATTCTATTTTTTGTACTCCATAAGCGGAGTAAATATTCCCCAGCAAAAATCATTAATATGCAATCATCTAATCCTCTTAACTGCCAGCGAGCTTCTTGAGAGAGATCATAGGTTTCCGCGACAAAAATTCCCGAAGATACTAAAACCAATAAAGCAATAGTTACACTAATTACCTTACCTACAGGAGTTTCTAGGTCTGTTAAGTAAAACTCTAATTTTTCTCGGTTCATCTCGGTTCAGCACCATCTTTTCAAGAACTCAAAAATTAAAAAATTATTACCAATGACAAATGACGAATTAAAACCTTAACCCAACTCCACCTTGTAAAGATAAAGCTGTACCACCAGTATTCCGGTAGGCATCAAAAGCAATAATAGCATTACCAAAAATCACAGTATTACTATTAGGAATAACATAATCAATGCCTGGTTGCAAAGCAAAGCTAATTTTATTACCTACAGGAGAAGCTATATCACCACTAGTTAAGACTAAACCAGCACCTAAATAAACATCAGTTTGCCAGTTGAGAGGGAGGTCATAGGAAACAGTCGGGACTATGGCTGTGCCTTTACCAATTAACGCTTGAGCGCGGAAAGAAATGGGTGTTTCTAGTAACTTGTAACGAAAAGCCAGGACTCCACCCAATTGCGTACCATCTGTCAATCCCACAGTTGGACCAATACCAACATAGCTACCATAAGCTACCTGAGCTTGTACTGGTTGAGAGTTTACAGCTAAACTCAAAACGGTTCCCATTCCCATTACCCCAAGCCAACACTGAAAATGCTTCATTACCCTACTCCTGACACAATCTGTATTTAATATAACTTAGCAATACCTTCGCCAAATTGAAAAAAGCCTTGATTCGTAGGTTGGGTTGAAGCATGAAACCCAACGCATTTGTTGGGTTGCGCCTCATCCCCTCATGCCATTATGGACAACGAGAATGTAGTCCACCTTGAGTACAAATAAATGCCAGTTGTTGAGGATCTAAATTTTTAGCTTTAGTAAAATCTACTCCTTTGATTGAGGCATTTTGAGAACCAATATCAGGTGTTTCCACAAACTGATCTGCGGGATTTTGTTTACCGGCAAAGAGGATTGTACCTTGAAAATTTGCTCCGTCCACATTTGCTTTTCGTAAATCAGCCCGACTTAAATCAGCATTTTGCAAATTGGCGTTTTCTAAGTTAGCGGAACGCAAACTAACACCAGTCAGCCGAGTAGCAGTTAAGTTAGCATCGCTGAGATTAGCATAATCTAAATAGGCTTCAGATAAATCTGCACCTTGCCAATCAGTTTTGGTTAAATTTGCATAAGCTAATTGTGTCCCAATAGCAGAAACACGCACTAAACGAGCAGCATATAAATTTGCTTCTGTTAAATTAGCATTGCTTAAATCTGCATTTATCAAGCTGGCATTTTCTAAAATCGCATTTCGTAAATCTGTACCTACTAACTGGGTACTACTGAGATTAGCAGCAAATAAGCGGGTGTAGGATAAGTTGGCTTTGTTGAGATTAGCCCGACTTAAATCACTCCGACTCATGGAAACACGGCTCAAGTTAGTATTACTTAAATTAGCTGCCTTTAACTGGACGTTGTTTAAATCTGCAATCACATCATCGTAAGTATCCCAACGTCCATCTTCACCGACGCTGCGAAAACGGCTACCTTGGAAATTAGCTTGGTTAAGATTTGCCGATTTCAAGACAATTCCTGATAAATCAATGTTGTTTAATACCAGGTTAAATAAGGACTTTCCCCCAGATGCTTGAGAACCTAATTCAGCTTTACTCAAGTCAATATTGTTAATTTTGCCACTATAGACAGCCAGAATTTTATTAATTACCTGCTGAGTCAGAATTAACTGGTTTTGTCTAATGTCCGAATTAGGACTTTTACCCATAGATGCTAGTTCTTCCACGAGAAACTGATTCATCCGGTTTAATTCCGGGATAGCTTTAAAACCAGTATTAGTTAAAGCTTGTTGAATAGTATCCAGGGTTTTGGGGTCTGTTTCCTTGACTAATAAGTCAATTAATAATTTGATGGATTGTTTATCATCTATAGTCCCCAAGGCTAACACTGCTCTTTGTCGATCTTCATTAGTAACACCGCTGCTGGGATTTAGTGCTTTGATGAGTTCGATAAACTTTTGACTATTAGTTTGTTCGCTTCTCCGTTGGCTTTCTTGGGTTTGGATATAGATTTGTGTACCGACTAAAGTTGATAGTACAGCAATCATACTAGTCAGCCCTACCAAAAACAGACTGAGATAAGAATTATTTTTGGGGACTGGAGTGGAACTAGATTTTTGAGTTGCAGCACTATCTACATCAGCTTCGTTTATTGTTGACTGCTCCCCAGGATGACTAACCGTGCTGGTTGCATCTATTGTGTATGTTCCTGCTATTTGATCATGGAAAGAGCGGCGATGCTTTTGGACAGGCCAGCCCTTAGACTCTGCTAGGATCATTAACATCGTTAAAGATGTAAACAGAGCTAAGTTGGGGAAAATAAAGCTGTAACGCCAGAGTAGATAAGCGGCAGAAACTGGTACTGTCCAACGCCCTAATCCTTCTCTAACTATGATTGCACCTAAGCCTGGGGCTGTTCCGGCTTCGTTTACTACTCGCACTCTAAACCACCGTTTGGGAATGGTGCTGCCAGTTTTAGCTAATAAATATAATTGCCAAGCACCGAAGCTGGTGGGTAATAATAGGGCTAATGTCCATAAGATATTAGTCGGCCAAGCGACGTTGCGAATACCGTAACTGACAGGTAATGCGAGGGGTCTAGCGATCGCTTTTTCTGTGACTACGAGAACAGGGTTAAGAGGAACTCGCTGGATCTCACTCCGAGAATTTACATACACGCCCAAAGCATAAGGAACTAAACCACTGACAATAAAGAGGGTGATTTCCACCGTCCAAGCCACAAAACGCCTGGTTGATAATGGTGTAATTTTAGCTTTTTTCGGTTCTTTGGAGCGGCTAGACTGACTACTACTTTTGCCGATCATTGGATTAGCCATTGAATAATTACCTGTGATTTTTTTTACGCCACTATTGGCATGATTAAAATAGGCTATTGCTTATTTTGCCTTTCTATTAGCAATAAAAAATTTGTATCCAAGATACACTAACACTGCCAACATCGCTAGACTCATAACAGAAGCAACTAGAGCAAATACTGTTTGCACCATCCAAACAGTTAACAACATGACAATACCTGTGACTGCCAGCTTTTTAATTGTTGATAAACTATTAAACCAATTTCTGGATCTTTGTAAATACAAGTTCCATTGAGAAAACCCTGTCAGAGGTGTCTGTGCTTCTGGTTGCGGAGGATTAACACTAGCAGATTTAATTTCTGCTGCTAGATTTTGGAGACGACGCTGCAAATCTTCTTCTGGTTGAGAGTTCATAAATTTTTATTGATCATGATCAATGAATTTAACATCGGATTCTGTTTTAGCTAAAAAAAAGAAATATTCAGAAATTATGACTGGTACTCAGGGAAGATGGTAATAGGGCATTGATTTTAGAGGGAAAGTTAGGCAGATTTTTCTGATTTTGGGAAGTTAATTCCGGATATTTTACCGTTGAGTCGAGAACTTTTCTCGCCAAAACAAGCTCTTTAAATATCACCCCACTCCCAACCTCCACCTCGAAGAGCAAGGAGGGGGCTATGATGTAGTTTATTCAAGTGCATACCGCCATATCGCACAATATTTCATCAGAATCAAAAACCGTTGTCATAAGACCTCGCGGTAAGTGGGAAACGAGCGCGTCTTTAGACCTGAGAGGGAAACGGCACGAGGGATTTTAATCCCTGTGGTATGTTAGAATTAAATTGTGAGTAAGAACAAAAAACATCTACGTGTTGAAGCATCCTAGTACGGAGAAATTCCGGCTCATAAGAAACAACGGTTAGGTTTAAGTCCTAACGGCAGTATTGACTTGAAAGAGCGAGTAATGGCAGGTTGTGGAGCGTACCGCGTCTTGGCTTAGTGATGGATTCTAAAAACACTGAAAACCATAAAAGTAAGCGCAATTTCGACGCCTTGATTGGCAGTTGTTTTGAGCGTTTAGGCGGCGTTTGACGGTCGCAGCGAGATTAGATTGAGCTAAACTCTTAATTTAATTCTGTCAGTAGAATCTCAGTGGCTTGGCTCCCTGAGAGTGTCAAAATAGGTCAGGAGTGTGGATTAAATAAAGTGTAAAAGATAGGGTGTGTAAAGCTATGCGACCATGGCTACGCTAAAGCAAAGCCTAATGCACCATTTCCGATCAAATCAGAATTGCAGGTTATTAAATTTGCGTTCCTAAGAGTGCTATAACCCAGTTAATTATCTGCTCATTTAAGACTGAAAAACCCTATGTTAGCAGGCACAATTTTGCAGAATGGAAAATATACCATCCTCCAGGAAATAGGGCGGGGCGGATTTGGTGTTACCTTTAAAGCTATGCACCACTATTTAGGTCAAGAAGTGGTGATGAAAACTATCAATGAGAGGTTGCGACAACATCCCGATTTCCCTAAGTTCCAGCGCCAATTTCAAGATGAAGCTAAAAGATTAGCCGCTTGTGTTCATCCTCATATTGTCCGGGTAAGTGACTTTTTTGAGGAAGATAGTTTACCTTATATGGTGATGGAATACATTCGCGGAGACACCTTATGTGCAGCATTTGTTTTACCAGGAATACCCCTACCGGAAGCTACAGCCATTCATTATATCCGTCAAATAGGCGCGGCATTGCAGGTGGTACATAATAATGGTTTATTGCACCGAGATATTAAACCAGATAATATTATTTTGCGTCAAGGAACGCAGGAAGTAGTGCTAATTGATTTTGGCATTGCTAGAGAATTTAATAACGGAGCAAAACAGACACATACAGGTTTAGTCAGTGAAGGTTATGCACCCATTGAACAGTATCTAACCCAAGCACAACGAACAGCAGCTACAGATGTTTATGGTTTAGCAGCGACTTTATATGCACTGTTAACTGCACAAGTTCCTATACCTGCATTACTGCGAGATCGGGAAAAAATGCCCTCTCCCCGTGAATTACAACCTCATTTGAGTGGGGCTGTTAATCAAGCAGTTAGCCGAGGAATGGCTGTAGAACCTCAGTTTCGTCCGACAACAGTAGCAGAATGGCTGCAACTACTACCGGGAAATGGGCTAAATGTGACATCATCAACTTTAGCGACTCAAGCAGTACAGACTATTAATTTATCGGATTTAAAATCCAAAAATTTCCTCAAAAAAGCTACTCCCCGTCCTATTGCTACACCACCAAAAGTCGCAAATACAGGCAAAAAAGCAGGTGTATCGAAGGGAATTGTGAGCATTAGTATTGCCTTAATTGCCGCTACGGCAGGTTTTAGTATGACGCGGATATTATCAAAACCTAATTTACAATCATCACCTAAACCAGTTATTAAACAATCTACTTCCGAATCTATTCCACCCAAACCTGTCGTGGAAATATCACCATCATCTCCAAATCAAAAAATTCAAAATTCCTCTTTTAATGAATCTGTACCACTGAGAGTCAGGAGAAAACGCAAAAATACTCCTGTTTCCCCAGAACCAACCCCTACTAATAATAGTAGTGATGAAGAAAAAGCCCCTGAGAATAACAACTCTCAGCCCACTCCAACCCCGAATACTACAATTAATAAATCAACACCGGTTGTGACTTCTTCACCATCCTTAATGGATACCCTGCGTGACGCTAAAGAATCCCAGAAAGCTTCTCCACCTCCAGAAAATACTGCACCGGAATCTAATCCCGTAGTCACCCCACCCCAGGAATCTCAACCAGAAAATTCTTCGGCTGTAGTCGTCCCCACTGTAGAAATAAACCAAAATCAAGTGCCGGAAAGTCATCAGCAAAAGGAAGAAAAGCCGCAATAATCATTATTTGAATCAACGGAGAGGGGGGGATTCGAACCCCCGTTGAGTTTCCCCAAAACGCATTTCGAGTGCGTCACCATCAACCACTCGGACACCTCTCCAACATCAACTGTGAATTGACACTCCCCGCGTCTTTAGACGCGGGGATTCTATAGAGAGTTTCAGTCTATATCTCTCAGTTATCCCAGCTTCAGGCATTGCCTTAAATATTTGGGTTCTTGCCCTGATCCTGTTTGCCATTACTGGCAGAATCATCTCTGCTTGCGGTGAGCGAAGCCGAACTGACAAGCGTAACTTTCCGAGAGTCCCCCGGTAGGTTTTTAATGTCTTTGCTGACAATTTAATTGTCTCACGAATATGG
>NZ_VIKY01000052.1:0-527 GCF_009711925.1 Dolichospermum sp. UHCC 0352
CTCTTGCCTCTGGTTACTGAGCGAAGTCGAAGTATTGCCTCTTGCCTAGTGCCATAACGACGATTTTCAATGCTAACCTACTTAGTTGCAAAGCTGACTTAATCAGCTTTTTAACCTACTTAATTTTTGATTTTTGACCTCCGCATTGCGGAACTGCCGTGTTGAGTCCATTGTAAATTTGGTGATCATGGTGTAACTGTAATTTTTCTGATTTGTCTCAATAATCTCATTTGTTTTGGGAAAAATATCTATATGTCTTTAGCTAGATTTTTGCATCTATTGAAATTCAAAAATCAATTATTCATTATTCCTATTGGTAGATGTTTAATGGTTCACAGATCGTATATGCTCAAGGTTGGGTAAATTGAATACAATTCTTAAAAAACAAAACCTTCTGTCTATTAGCACTACTTCAGAGGTAGTCTAATTATCATGGGTGTAATAGTCAGTAACTCAGCCCTAAAGGGACTGAGCTTGTAATTTATTACAAGCTGTACTGACCAGTCTAAGTCTTCACTGACTACGTT
>NZ_VIKY01000053.1:0-16883 GCF_009711925.1 Dolichospermum sp. UHCC 0352
AATTTATCTTCCAAATGCTTAGCCCCTACTGACAACTGACAACTAACCAATTACCTATTTAAAAAATGAATATTGCCGTGGTGGGGTTAAGCCATAAAACAGCCCCTGTAGAAGTTAGAGAAAAATTAAGTATTCCTGAACCTCAAATTGAAAGTGCGATCGCTCAACTTCTGAGTTATCCTCATGTTGATGAAGTTGCTATTCTCAGCACTTGTAACCGCTTAGAAATTTATATCGTTAGTAACGAGACTACCCAAGGAATTCACGAAGTTACCCAGTTTCTTTCTGAACATAGCAAATTGCCGATTATGTCTTTAAGACATCATTTGTTTATGTTGCTGCATACTGATGCTATCACCCATATTTTACGGGTTGCGGGTGGGTTGGATAGTCTGGTTTTGGGTGAAGGTCAAATTCTCGCTCAAGTTAAGAATACCCACAAACTCGGACAACAATTTAATGGCATCAAAACCATTTTAAATCGCTTATTTAAACAAGCTTTAACGGCGGGTAAACGGGTTCGCACCGAAACCAGTATTGGGACTGGTGCGGTTTCTATCAGTTCGGCCGCTGTGGAATTGGCACAGATGAAAGTAGAAAATTTATCTCCTTATCGGGTGTCTATTCTCGGTGCTGGGAAAATGTCCCGGTTACTTGTACAACACCTGATTTCTAAAGGTGCAACTCAAATTAGTATTGTTAATCGTTCCCGCACAAGGGCTGAAGAATTGGCGAAGTTGTTCCCAGAACAACCGATCCAAATCCATTTGCTGCCAGAAATGATGTCAGTTATTGCCGCTAGTGATATAGTTTTTACTAGCACTTCTTCCACTGAACCGATTTTAGATCGGGCGAAGTTGGAAACGGTGTTAGAACCCAATCAACAATTGATGATATTTGATATTTCTGTCCCCCGAAATGTGGATGCAGATGTCAATGATTTGGCCAATGTCAAGGCTTTTAATGTTGATGATTTGAAGGCGGTTGTCGCCCAAAATTATGAAAGTCGCCGCCAAATGGCGCAGGAAGCTGAGAAGATTTTAGATGAGGAAGTTGAAGCTTTTGATATTTGGTGGCGGAGTTTAGAAACTGTATCTACAATTAGTTCTCTACGGAATAAAATCGAAACTATCCGCGAACAAGAATTAGAAAAGGCTTTATCTCGTTTGGGTTCGGAATTTGGCGAAAAGCATCAAGAGGTAATTGAGGCTTTGACAAGGGGAATAGTGAATAAGATTCTCCATGATCCGATGGTGCAATTACGCGCCCAGCAAGATGTGGAAGCTAGAAGACGATGTATGCAAACTCTGCAAATGCTATTTAATTTGGACGCTGAGGAACAGTTTAGCTGAAATTATCAAGAAACAGGGGTTTTTCCTGGTTCATATCCCCGACTTCTTTGAGATTGCTGCAAATTTCGCTGCTTAGATTTTAACGGGTAATTGGTAGTTGCTAATATTTTTACTTATTACCCCTTATCCAATACCCAAACTAATGCTATTTAATTTTTTTAAAAGTTCTCAGTCTGCCATTACAAATATTGAATTTAAGTCTAGTTGGTGTGTAGCTTACGGAAAATTAGATAATTTAAAAGAAGATGTAATTTGGCAAGATCAGCAATTTGCAGTTATTTCCACAGCAGATAAATTTGCCATAAGTCATAGCAAAAGATTTATAGTAGTTGGAGATATTTGGTTAAGTAATCGAGAAGAATTACTGCAAAAATTAGGAATTAAGATTAATCATAATTGCAGTAATCAACAAATAGTTGCACAACTTTGGGAAAAATATAATTCTGAATGTTTAAAGCTATTATTGGGAATGTTTGGGTTAGTAGTTTGGGATTGTGAAAAACAGGAATTATATTTAATTAGAGATGCCATTGGTGGTCGCACCTTATATTATACTACCACAGGTTTAACTTGTTGGATAGCCCCAAAATTAAGAACTTTAACACCTTATCGTTCTGATAATTTAGATTTAGTTGCATTACGAGATTATCTTTGTTGTGCATTTGTTCCGGGAGAAAGGACACTTTGGCAAGATATCAAGGAAATTCGTCCTGGTACTTTTCTGCAAATGCCATCACAACAAGTTTATCATTATTGGCAATTAAAATTATACTACTGTCATCACTTTCTAAATTCAAGCTTCCAGAAATACCATGTCTGAGAACTTGAATTAATTTTTGTGGGGTAAAAGATTCTAATTCGACAAAATTACCAGTATCTAACCAAGCTAGTTCTTCAGCAGTTAAAGTCAGACGAATATCTACAGATAATTTTTTAGCTTCGTCTTTTAACTGTGAAGAAAACCGAGTAAACATTTTTCCCTGACTCGCAATAATTTGACGGGGTAAAAGTCCCAGGTCAATAATTGCCACATTGCTATTTAAAAACCACTTTTCACTGGTGCGGAGATGATGAACTAAACTGACACCTTTGGAACTACAATCATGAATAGCATAAACCTTTAAATCAGGGTTACGTCGTAACATTTCCATTGTAGTATTGAAAATGCTTTGAGGATAACCGGTAATACTGAGAATTGCACAATTATTTTCAAAGTGGAAATTATTAGCAATTAATAATTTTGCAATATTAGCACTATCACAAACTACTAATCTATCAAAACTATAAGCAGTGACATCAGGATTTATTGTCGCTGGTGTAATTTCTTGTCGTGGAGAAGGGAGAATTTTTTCAGGGACATTATTAATTTGTTCCCAACGATTTAACCATTCTTGTAATTGAGTTGGGGAAATTAAAAATTCTTGTTTTAATTGATCAACTTTTCCTAACTGTTCAGTTCCCCAAAATATGGAAAATATTCCGATAACGATGATAATTACAAATATAATAAATGACTGAACAACAAACATACTTGCAAATATTCCAATAACTAAAATTAAACCTCCTATGATTTGCAAGAATCTAGCACTTGATTTTCGACTAGCATTGTTTAATTTAGGAGAATTCGTTTGATTAAACAAATAAATAGCTACACAAATTTGATAAACTAAATTTCCCATTAACCATAACCTAGATCCGAATATCATGTTAGAGAAAAAGACTGTACACCAAATATTAAGGAATAGATATGAACCAACAAATCCTAATGATTGAAATGATTTTTTTCTGAGACGACTATCTAAAAAGTAAAGCAGTTGTTTTGGTGTAAAAAATAAAGTGTTATTAGCAGAAATATCATTAATAACTTTAGTAAACATAGGATCTGTAATTTTTACAGTTCCCATGGTTGTGGGTTCAAAAACAAAAGGATGATTGCATTTTAAACATCTTCCTTGATTTGCTGTTCTGTCTTTTAATTTATTATCAGTTCCGCAGTTAATACATTTCATGGTTTTGTTGGTTTTGATTTGGTTAAAAATTGTGGTCTTAGATACTCGACTTCTGTTCTTATTTTGGGAATTAATTAATAATTAAAGAAGTCGAATTTTAGATGATTTGATTATTAAGTAAAATGCTGTAATCTTCCCGTTTACGAATTAAATGATGTCTACCATTTTCTAATAATACTTCCGCAGGTCTGGGACGATGTAAAAAATGTGAAGACATAGCATAACCGTAAGCACCAACATCTAAAATAGCAATAATATCGCCAATTTCTAAAGCGGGAAGTTGACAATTTTTGCCTAAATAATCTCGTGAATATGTGGTATTTCCACAAACGTCAGTTAGATATTTTTGAGAAGTTGAATTTTTCAAAGTTATAATTTCTCGATAACCTCCATGTACAGAAATAACAGCAATATTAGCAATAGTAGAATCTACACCGATAATTTGTTTTTCTCCTTGCCATTTTACCGAAACAACTTTAACTAATAAAGTACCACAACCCGCTATAGCAGAGCGTCCTGGCTCAATCATTAAATTAATATTTTTGCCAATTTCACTAATTTTATTAGTTAATTGATGTCCAAATAATTGCCAATCAAAAGCCAAATGATCATGATGATATGGATAACCAAAACCACCACCAAAATCTAAATATTGCCAATCTGGTAACTTTTTTGCAGTTGCTAAAATCGCATCAATTACATCAATAAAGGCTGTTGTTGCATTAGTTCCTGTACCGCGATAAAAATGTAAACCAGAAATCTTTAAACCCGCAGCCGAAGCAATAGAAACAGCCTCATCAAAATCAGCCGAACTAACACCAATACGACTATCCTCCGACACATTCAACCGCAAACCAATATTTAACTTTGCGTCTTTGCTTCTCTGCGTCTTTGCGCGAAATAAAAAAACCTCACAACATAAACGCAACTGAGAAATACTATCCAAATTGAGAGTAGTCACACCCCAACCAAGAACCTGTTCCATTTCCTCCCAATTCAAATTACTACCGCTATATACGATATCACCAGCATAAAAACCCGCATTTAAACCCAAATAAATATCACCTGGAGTATTAGCATGAAGTCCCCAACCGGCGTTTTTAAATATTTTTAGTAATGCAATATTACTATTTGTTACACTAGCAAAATGAAACTGAGTATGGGGATAACTAATAGCTTTGGTAATATATGAAATAGTTTGGCGTAAAATATCGCCGTTGTAGACGTATAAAGGAGAACCGTAAACTTGCAATAACTCCTGTGCAAGTTCTAATTCTAAATTTGGGATTGCTGTAACTTTTTCCATAACCATCGAGGTAAAATAAATGGATGAGATAAAGACTTTTTGCCTAATTTAGAACCAAAAACATGATAATGCCAAAGTTGCCACATTATCAATAACCACAGACTTTCACCAATTCGTCGTCCTTGAATTTGTCCTCCTAGTTCACCTGTAACAATTTGTGACGCAATATCAGGAAAAAAACAGCCATCCGATTTTAGTATACCAGGATTTAACCAATTACCAAGATCATGCCAATAATCATTTAAACACCAAGAGGTTAAGGGAACACCCATACCGCGTTTTTGTCGCCAAACTATTTCTGAAGGTAGCCAATTTTCTGCTGCTCGTTTGAGGATATACTTCTCACAAGCACCGTTTAGACAGAGTTCCCCAGATAGCTGAAAAGTCCATTCTGCTAAAAGTAAATCACAAAAGGGCGATCGCACACCTAACCCATGAGCAAAACCCAACGCAGTCGCACGGGGATGAATATTTTGCGCTCCTTTTAACATCAAACTGGCACGACGGAGACGATGTAACAACGAAGGACAAAAACTAGCATCAAGAGCATTTAACAACCATTCCTGAGCATTTAAACCTTGAATCTGAGCATATATCTCCGGCTGATAAATCCTTGATTCATAACCCCAAAGACGGTGAAAAGTCCGCAGATATTGGTGAATAAAACTTTCTTCTTTATCAGGATGTTCAGATTGATAAATACCCGCAGCAATTAAAGGTTTATTAGTCCAACCAGCAAATAATTGATCACCACCTTCACCATTAAAAATCACTTGAGTTTCTTGACTAGCAACTTGATTGAGGAGATATAAAGGAACAGTCACACCGTCACCAAAAGGTAAATCTAAAGCTTTGATAGTAGGAATTAGAGCCTGTTTAATCTTACCAGGACTAGCATCAACTTTAACTAAAGGAATATTCAGAAACTTTGCAACTTGTTCCGCATAGGGATATTCAGAAATTCCCACCTTACCAAAATCCAAAGAGTAAGCACGAACTTTTATCCCAGCTTCTACCAATAAAGACGCAACAATAGAAGAATCCAAACCCCCAGACAGAAAAACCCCCACAGGTTGATCTTTTAAATCAGAAATTTGTGTTTGAATTGCATTTTTTAATAAAAATTGTAATTGAGAAACTGCGGTATTTTCATCTTTAATTTGTTCCTTTGATTCACACCATTGATAAATATTATCAACTTGAGGAGAAGCAACCCCATTAAAAATCATCTCAGTTCCCGCAGTCACAGAAAACACTTGATTAACAGGAGTGAGAGGATTAGGAACATAGGAAAAACAACTATAACCATATAAACCAGAAATATTAATCTCCGGTTTTTCTATGATTTCTAAAAGCAATTGTAACTGAGAAGAAAACCAAATTACTCCACCTTGCTGAGTCCAAAATAAAGGCACTTTGCCAAAAATTTCGCACCCCAAAATTAACTGATTATCTGTTATCTTCACCCAAACATCTAAGATCGAAAAACCCCCAGCCGAAATACCCGCAATCGTATTTTTTGGTAATACAGGTAAAGACTCACAACCAATATAAACAACATCCCAAAAAAACTTCTCTTCCTCACCTCCTCTCTTCGCGCCTCTGCGCCTCTGCGTGAGAAACTCTTTGCTTTTATCACCCCAATAACCAATAAAATGATAGGGAAACATAACTATTGCACCACAAAAGTTTCTTCACTAATTTTCCGACCTTCAAGCAACATTTGTACTTGCCAATTTCCCACAGATGCGGTAGGATTAATACTATAACGACAAACAGTATCCCAAACTGAAGTTTTTATTTCACGAGTTTGATATTGATTTTGTTTAACAACTTGACCATTTGGATCAATCCAATTACAAGAAAGATTGAGTTTTTTACCTATAGGTGCATTTTTCAAAGTCACACGATAAACAAGTTCTGAATTAGTTTGACGGGAGATATTTTTTAAATTTTCATTATTTGATGTTAGGGTAATTTTGTCTTGTTGTGCGGAAATATTAGCCAATAAAGAACTTTTTTGTTGATGAAAAAACACTGTTAATCCTATACCGATAATTACAGATGTCGCCACTACAAAACCAATTAATTTATTACGGCTTTGTTGAACTTCTAAAGCTTGTTTACGCCGAATTTGAATTAAGGCTTCATCTAATAATTCAGGTGGTAGATTTAAATCTTGTAAAATCTCTTTAATTTGCTGTTGATTAAGTTCTGATTCTTGACGTAATTGTAATGTTTGAACTTCAGCAATAATCTGGTTTAATTGTTCTTGGTTTAGTGGTTGGTTCATGATTTTTAGTAACTTTCGATTAATGTAGGTTGAGAAAACAGAGAAACCAGAGAAACCAGATCCCCGACTTCTTTGAGAAGTCGGGGATCTTAATAGACAGGAAAATTTCAGTGAGTTGGTGATATTCTTCTAAGGTGAAGCTTTTAACCTGAATTTTAGTCATATATCTTGCTCCTGGAGGAATTGCCATTATATATATTCTAAAATGTGCCAGGAATTGCTATGCTAAAACTATAATAACTATTAAGGAAACAATGCGATCGCCTACTCTTACCCCGACAATGACTGCTTTTCCCTTGGCTGCTGTAGTTGGTCAAGAAGCAATTAAAATAGCTTTGCTGTTGACAGCAGTAGATCCCGTTTTGGGGGGTGTGGTAATTGCAGGTCGTCGCGGTACGGCTAAATCTGTGATGGCGCGGGCTATTCACGCTTTATTACCACCTATTGAAGTTGTCAAAAATTCCCTTAGCAACTGTGACCCCAACCACCCCGAAGAATGGGATGATAAACTTTTAGCGGAACAAAGACAGGAGATAGAAACGGAAATTATCCCTGCCCCTTTTTTGCAGATTCCTCTGGGGATTACGGAAGACCGACTTTTAGGTTCTGTGGACGTGGAACAGTCGGTTAAACAAGGTGATACAATTTTTCAACCGGGATTACTGGCTACAGCTAACCGTGGGGTGCTGTATGTGGATGAAATCAATTTATTAGATGACCAAATTAGTAACCAACTCTTATCGGTATTATCGGACGGACGTAACCAAATTGAACGGGAAGGAATCAGTTTTCAACATCCTTGCAAAACTTTGTTTATTGCCACTTATAATCCAGAAGAAGGAGCGCTCAGAGAGCATTTACTTGATAGAATAGCGATCGCCCTATCAGCAGACGGAGTTCTGGGTATAGATCAAAGAGTACAGGCAGTTGAACAAGCGATCGCCTATTCCCAGTCTCCCACAGAATTTCTGCAACAATACAGCGAAGATATAGACTCACTCAAAACCCAAATCATCCTGGCACGGGAATGGTTAAAAGAAGTCACCATTAGCCAAGAACAAATTACCTACCTCGTCAATGAAGCCATTCGCGGGGGTGTAGAAGGACATCGGGCAGAATTATTTGCAGTGCGCGTAGCCAAAGCCGCAGCAGCCTTAGAAGGACGCAGTACCGTCACCGCTGAAGATTTACGTCGCGCAGTGGAATTGGTGATAGTTCCCCGAACCACAATTATTCAAACTCCACCAGACGAACAGCAACCACCACCACCTCCCCCACCACAAGAAAGTCAAGACGAGTCGGAATCAGAAGAAGAACAAGAGGAAGAACAGGAAGAAGAGAAAGAAGAAGACCAAGAACAGCAAGAACCCCCAGACATTCCCGAAGAATTTATCTTTGATCCAGAAGGGGTAATTCTCGACCCAGAAGTGCTTTATTTTACCCAAATGGCACAAAAGCAAGGTAAATCTGGAAGTCGCAGTATTATCTTCTCAGACGATAGGGGACGGTACATTAAGCCGATGATTCCCAAAGGTAAAGCTAGAAGAATAGCCGTAGATGCCACACTGCGAGCCGCAGCCCCATATCAAAAAGCACGCCGGGCTAGACAACCTGATAAAAAGGTGATTGTCGAACAGGGAGATATCCGTTCTAAGCGGTTAGTGAGAAAAGCCGGTGCGTTGGTGGTGTTTGTTGTAGATGCTTCTGGTTCAATGGCTTTAAATCGGATGCAATCCGCTAAAGGTGCGGTGATGCAGCTTTTAACAGAAGCATATCAAAATCGTGACCAAGTATCTTTAATCCCCTTCCGAGGAGAACAAGCGGAAGTTTTATTACCTCCTACCCGTTCCATTGCTTTAGCTAAGAATAGGTTAGAAAGATTACCCTGCGGTGGTGGTTCTCCTTTAGCACATGGTTTAACTCAAGCGGTACGGGTGGGGATAAATGCCCAAATGGGTGGGGATATCGGGCAGGTTGTGATAGTGGCAATTACTGATGGACGTGGTAATATTCCTTTAGCTCGTTCTTTAGGTGAACCCATGGAACCAGGAGAAAAGCCGGATATCAAAGCCGAATTATTAGATATTGCTGGCAGAATTCGGGCTTCAGGGATGCAGTTGTTGGTAATTGATACGGAAAGTAAGTTTGTATCCACTGGCTTTGCGAAGGAATTGTCAAAAACAGCCGGAGGTAAATATTATCACTTACCCAAAGCGACAGATAAAGCGATCGCGGCTATGACGAGAGGTGCTATAGCAGACATGAAAGCAAAATAGTCAGTAGACCTATCTGTAAATTCTGTTTTAATCCTTAACTAATCAGGTTTATAAGCTAAGTTGTAGATAGGTTTATTTATTTTTAAGTAGAACGGCTTGAATAATTCAAAGTTTGTAGTGAGGAATTTATTCCTCATTTGAGGGCTGAAGCCCTTACTACGAAATCATCTCCAGATTTTTTACATTACTTAATCTACTTTGATTTATTTTCGTCTACTTACTTATCATCATTGAAGGAGAATGTACTCAATGCAACTTCTAACTCCAACTGAAGAAAAGATGTGGGAAAAAACACCATCTCTAAACCACATCACTATGTCTGATCAAGAAATAAATGATAAATATGAAAAAGGTGAACAAAGAATATTAACGGAAATGAACCGGGAAAAGTTACCAGCTTTTGTAGAGTTTTTAAAAAAAACCGATTATATGGATCTTAGACTTTTTTATCAAAGAAGAAATAGATGGGATAAGAAAAAACAATCTCAACTAATAGAATCTTTTTTAATTAATATTCCTGTACCTCCCATTATTCTGTATGAAAAGAAATATAATGTTTATGAAGTAATGGATGGTCAACAGAGAATTACTGCTCTTAAAGAATTTTATGAAAATCGCCTGCAATTAACAGGTTTAGAACTTTGGACAGAACTGAATGGACGTACATATAATGAACTTCCTGCCAAAATTAGAGCAGCAATTGACCGTCGTCCCATATCCTATGTGGTTTTAATTACAGAATCGGCATCTAGTCCAGAAGAAGCATTATTTTTCAAACTGCTTGCTTTTCAACGTCTCAATACTGGTAGATTAGAACTCAGTAAACAGGAAATACGTCATTGTTCATTTTATGGTCAGTTTAATCAATTATTGCTAGAATTAGCAACTAATCCAATTTTTAAAGAAGCTTGGAATATTCCTATTGATGATGAAGAAATTCAGAAAAATAACCTCTACAAAAAGATGGAGGATGTAGAATTAATTCTGCGTTTTTTTGCATTACGTAATACCGATAAATTTAGTAGTGGTATGGAGGGATTTCTAGACTTATATATGATGAAAAGTCTATCATTTTCTGACCAAGATATAGAATTTCTAAAAGACATTTTTCTGCAAACTATAAATCTATCTCATCAAATATATGGAGAGAACTTATTCAAACCTTTTGATCCTCAGTCTGATACTTGGAAGGATAGAGCTTATAAAGCTTATTATGATGCTGTAATGGTTGGTTTTAGTAGACATTTAGTAGATGTAGATATTTTACTCGAACGTAAGCCAAGAGTTATTGAAAAAACTAAAATTTTGTTTAGAGAAGATCAATCAAACCTGTTGACGGGTGCTGGAAAAAGTAAGACTGATATCCAAGAAAGAATCAGTTTATTTGATGATATGTTGTCTCAAGTCATAGCCGAGTAAAAAGCAATGTTTGAGAATCTACTCATGGCTGTAAAAGCTAATATTTCTACAATTCGTTCCATTATTAAAACTAACGAGAAAATTCGAGAAATTGCTTTTAGAGATGTTTCTCTACGTACAGAAGAAATTAAACAACTTCTCATTAATATATCTCAAGATATCCCTGAATTAACTGATTGGCGTGTTTATGATCACTGTGCTGTCGTAACTCGTTTATATGCTATTTATGAAACCTTTGTAGAAGACTTAATTGAAGATTGGTTAATTCTTTTACCAAGTTTATATTCAAATTATTCAGACCTAGAGAAAACTATTCGCAAAACCCACCAAAACGGAGTAGGAAGATTGCTTCAAGAAATATTGAAGGAAGATAATCACAGATATAAAAACCTCTCCATACAACAAGTTATGTATGGATTATTGAATGGAGAAACTGGTAAAGATAAATATGAACTATTACCGGATGCTTTTCTCTTCCATGAACAAAATTTACGTAAAAATAGTCTAGAGAGATTGTTAGCAAATGCTGGTATTTTTAATAGTTGGAGTTGGGTTGTAAAACATAGAGATGTAAAATATTTTATTGAAGAAATTAGAGCAAATGAAAACTCTCTAGAACAAGAACTAAACACATTAATTAGTTATCGTAATGAGGCAGCGCATGGGACAGATATAGATAATTGGTTAGCTGCTAATGCACTCTTAGAATTATGTGATTTTGTTGAAAGTTTGTGTCAAGCACTAACTGAATTAGTAAATTATCAGGTACTTGAAAGGAAAAAATCAATCGGTCAAGCTCAAGAAATTGGTAGAATTACTAGATGGTTTGACCAAATTCAAGTGGCAGTTTTAAAACCATCTGATAGCTGTTTATTATCAGTTGGAGGTAGCCTTTTTCTAGTAGGTGATTCATACTGTCAGCCAGCCAAAATTGAGAGTATTCGTAATCAGAATGATGAGTCAATTAATGAGATAGAAACAACCCCAGGAATGGAGGTAAAGTTAAAATTTGATATTGATGCCAGGAAAAATTTATGTTTATATCAATTGATAACTTGAATTTGTACTCAAAATCAATTTTAAAACATCCTTAAATTCTGGAAATCCTAATGCTGATAATCGAAAACCGCTGGAGGTAAATATTATCACCTACCGAAAGCAACCGATAAAGCTATTGCAGCGATGACAAGAGGTGCTATAGCAGACATGAAATCAAATTAAGTTGACGGAAAATTAATTGTTCGTAGTTGTGCTTTTAGCAAAGATTGCATAACCACAAAATTATCAATTTAGGACTTATAGCAAAACACTAAAATAGTAAAAATAGCGGCTCAAAATATGAATTAGCTAATCCGAAAACAACCCGTAAAAAGTAGATAGAGCAGGTAATAGGTAATAGAGAATAGGTAAGGATTTTACCAATTACCTATTACCCATCACCAATTACTAAGCAGTTACCTTTTCACGTTCTAAACCAGCCAATCTTTCGGCCAATAGTTTTTCCAAGGAAATCAAAGCCTTGGTAAAACCATCAATACCTTCTGCAAGTTTATCAGAAGCCATGCGGTCAGCATTGTGCATTTGATCAAAAGTAGCTTTATCAACAGAGATTTTGGCAATTGATAACCCTGCTACCTTAGCAGGATCAAGTTTGCGGGGTAATTCTGTGACAGTATTTTGCAATTCTGTCAACAACCCTGGAGAAATAGTCAGCAAATCGCAACCAGCTAATTCAGTAATTTCGCCAATATTGCGGAAACTAGCGCCCATTACCTCGGTTTTATAACCAAACTTTTTATAGTAGTTATAAATGCTAGTTACAGACAATACACCTGGATCTTCCGCTGCGGGATAGCTATCCCGGCCAGTATCTTTCTTGTACCAGTCAAGAATCCGACCAACGAAAGGAGAAATTAAAGTGATACCAGCTTCCGCACAGGCGATCGCTTGGTGCAGACCAAATAGTAAAGTTAAGTTACAGTGAATACCTTCTTTTTCCAAAATTTCTCCAGCTTTGATACCTTGCCAAGTGGAGGCAATTTTAATCAAAACCCGTTCTTTAGAAATACCAGCAGCCTTATACTGAGCGATTAAATCCCGTGCTTTGGCTACGGTAGCATCTGTATCATAGGATAACCGAGCATCTACTTCTGTAGATACACGACCAGGGATAATTTGCAAAATTTTCAATCCAAAAGATACCGCCAAACGGTCAAAAGCTAGAGATACCACCTGTGCTTGACTAGCACCAGCGCCAGCATCTTTTTTAGCTTTCAGTAAAGTCTGATCAACAATATCCTGATATTCCGGCATTTGTGCCGCAGCAGTAATCAGTGAGGGATTGGTAGTAGCATCTTGAGGTTTAAACTGTTCAATTGATTGGATATCTCCGGTATCCGCTACCACAACGGTCACTGCCCGTAGTGCTTCCAGTAAGTTCTTAGGCATAACATACTCCAATGTCAGTGGTCAGTTGTCAGTTGTCAGTTGTCAGTGGTTAGTAGGGGCGAAGCATTTGGAAGATAAATTATCGGTCATTGCAAAAAATAGTTCTCCAAATGCTTCGCCCGTACAGTTGTCAGTGGTCAGTTGTCAGTGGTCAGTGGTGATAGAAATTATTACCAATTCCCAATCCCCAGTCCCCAATCACCCATTTTAGATGCGTCATGCTGTAATTGGCTGTCCAATAGAATGCACTTTAATTAAACTTGTTGTTCCAGATTGACCAATTGGGACACCAGAGGTAATCACCACCTTGTCTCCTTCCTGAACTAAACCACTATCTACAACGGTGTCTACCACATTCACAAACATTTCTTCAGCATTGTGAACAGGTTGAATCAGTAGCGGTTCTACACCCCAAGATAAAGCTAATTGACGGTAGGCGGTACAGTCGGAAGTAAGAGCGATAATTGGTGTGCTGGGACGATATTTAGAAACGAGTTTGGCTGTGCTTCCTGATGTAGTATTACAGAGAATCGCTTTTGCACCAGTTTCATAGGCAATGCGACAAACCGATTGAGATACTGATTCTGTCACCGTCAAACTACCCGCTTTCGGACTCCAAGAATGTCTATTTCCCTCTTGAAGTACGGTTTCTGTTCTTAATGCAATATTGTGCATAGTTTGGACAGCAGCTAGGGGATATTCACCCATTGCGGTTTCTCCAGATAACATTACCGCATCTGTGCCATCTAAGATTGAGTTAGCCACGTCCGTAGCTTCAGCGCGAGTAGGGTCGGGGGCGCTAATCATGGACTCTAACATTTGAGTAGCTGTAATCACGGGTTTACCAGCTTGATTACAACGACGAGCAATGTCTTTTTGAATCAGGGGGACTTCATAAATCGGTACTTCCACCCCTAAATCCCCACGAGCAATCATAATACCGTCAGCGGCTGCAATGATAGCATCTAGCTGTTCCACAGCTTCCGCCCGTTCAATTTTGGCAATGAGACGAATTTTTGAGCCAGCGCCTTCAATCATCCGGCGTGCGGGTTCGAGGTCTTGGGGCGATCGCACAAAGGAAACCGCTACCCAGTCTACTCCTAATTGTATCCCAAAACGTAAATCCATTAAATCCTTTTCTGTAATTGAACTTACAGGTAAAGGAGTTGCAGGTAAATTTACACCTTTATGAGAAGAAATCAAACCACCAATATTCACATGAGCGCGAATTCTATCAGCGTCTCGACTGGTAACAGTTAATTTCACCCGCCCATCATTAATTAAAATCGTTTCCCCACATCGCATCATAGCAAAGAGAGTAGGTAGAGGTAAGGGTAACTCATCAATAGTTTCACCCTTCTCTTGTAAAACAAAAGTTACCTCAGTCCCAGCTTCTAACATCAGTCCTTCCGGTGGTAATTTTCCCAACCGAATTTTTGGACCACACAAATCCTGCATAATCGCAATTGGCTTATGTAAATCCTTGCTAATCTGGCGCAGATGATGAAAAACCTGGGCGTGAGCCTCATAAGCACCATGAGAAAAATTTAACCGCGCCATGTTCATTCCCGCCCGCACCAAAGCTTCTAACTTCTCAGGTGAAGATGTAGCAGGTCCAATAGTACAAACAATTTTAGTGCGACGCATAAGTATGTAAGGAGTAACGGTAAAGTAGCACACCCCGTTAAGCCCTGGTTTGGTCATTGGTAATTGGTGATTGGTCATTGGGAAGAATGTTTTACCAATTACCCATTACCAATTACCAATTACCCATTACCTAAATCAATCCTTCTTTCTTGGCCATTGACAACATCAAATCAATGACACGGTTGGAGTAACCCCATTCGTTGTCATACCAAGAGACAATTTTGAAGAAATTAGCATTGAGTTCAATTCCTGCACCCGCGTCGAAGATGCTGGAGTGGGAATCACCTTGAAAATCTGTAGATACTACTTCTTCATCTGTGTAACCTAACACACCTGATAAATTACCTTCCGCAGCTTTTTTCATAGCTGCACAGATTTCTTTGTAAGAAGTGGCTTTGGTGGTTTTGAAAGTTAAATCAACTACGGAGACATCGGGAGTGGGAACTCTCAAAGCCATTCCTGTTAATTTACCTTTCAATTCTGGTAACACCAAAGCCACCGCTTTAGCCGCCCCTGTAGCGGAGGGAATTATATTTTGTCCCGCACCCCGTCCACCGCGCCAATCTTTGCGACTGGGACCATCTACCGTGGGCTGAGTGGCTGTTGTGGCGTGAACTGTGGTCATTAACCCTTCGGCTAAACCGAAGTTATCATTAATGACTTTAGCAATGGGGGCTAAACAATTTGTAGTACAACTTGCATTGGAGACAATCAAGTCTTTTGCTGGGTCAAATAGGTGATGATTTACACCCATGACCATTGTTTTTACTTTCTCTGGTTCTTTTGTCGGTGCAGAAATCACAACCCGCTTTGCACCTGCTTTGAGGTGGTTTTCCGCCCCAGGGTAGTCCGTGAAGAGTCCTGTGGATTCGACAACATAATCTACACCCAATTTACCCCAAGGTAATTCGGCGGGATTTCGCATGGATACGCAGGGGATAAAATAACCGTCAATAACTATCCCGTCTTCTCTGGCTGCAACTTTGCTTTTCAATCTTCCATGTGTAGAGTCGTACTTGAGAAGATAAGCCAGGTTATCGGGAGGAACTAAATCATTAATTCCTACAAATTCAATATTGGGATTAGTAAGACCAGCACGTAACACAAGTCTACCAATTCGACCGAATCCATTAATACCAATTTTCAACTTCGTCAAAATTAAACCTCCTGTGTTGGGAATTTCAGCAAAGGTTAACTGGCCCGGTTAATTCTAGTCTGACTTAGCTGATTCTTACAGTCACAAAAGGCATAAAGTTAATTTAACTGGCATATTTTAAGGTTTAGCTTTCCCGACAGAAGCCCCACGCTCACTATACCGGAGCGTGGGATGAATACAATACGCGCGAGTGAGGAATTGCCCAACAGGCGAAATTGAACGCAGTTCAATCAGGATCGTTGGTCAACGAATGAACATTTTCTGATTTAAGAGAATCTATCCAATCTTCCACTAAGGACGTAATAGTTTTATCTTTGGCTGCGGCGTAAGTTTGCAATATTCGCATTCTTCTTTCGCTCATTCTCAGGCTTAATCTTTTATTTTTCATAACGGGTAGTTAATGGCTATCCTTTATGTTATATTATAAACAGGTCGAAAGGAAACGAAAAATATGAGAACATCTTATCAATACCGATTAAAGCCAACAAGAGAACAAGCCAAAAAAATTGATAAAACATTAGATATGCTGCGGCATCAGTACAATTATCAACTGGCTCAACGCTTCCATTGGTACGAACAAAACCGTTCTCCTATTGATAGATGTTCCATTTTCGTTTGTCATTTACCAGAACTCAAGGATAAACCGAATTATTACAGCCAAAAAGCATCATTAACGCAACTTAAAAAAGACCGCCCTTGGTACACAAGTATTCATTCTCAGGTGCTACAGGAAGTCCCCAAGAAGGTCGAGATAGCTTTTGACCGATGGTTAAAAGGTGATGTGAATGGTAAAAAATCAGGCAAGCCTAGATTCAAAGGTGCGGGGCAATATAAAACATTTACCTTTCCTCAGTTCAAACGACACCACTTTACTAATAACAAAATTACGCTATCAAAAATAGGTGATATTAAAGTAATTGTTCACCGTCAAATACCCGGTGGGTTTGATATTAAAACTGTATCTGTCACTAAAAAAG
>NZ_VIKY01000054.1:0-1501 GCF_009711925.1 Dolichospermum sp. UHCC 0352
GTATTCAATGAATTTAATCTCAAACCAACTAATTTATTGACATTATTCTCAATAAACTTGATTCGAGCTTTAAATATATCGGCGATGGCTACGCCGCGCCGAAGGCATCGCTCTAATATAGAATTGCGTGTCATTGTCTGAAAGCCTTGTTATCATTGGGTTATGGATAATTCCGAAAATTCAAAAAACACCTGCGGAATGTGGGAAACAAATAAGCCATCTGTAACCTAAGTTGACACCAATGAGTAGTGCTAAACCCCTACCATATATCGAAGTTAAAGTGATTCATATTGACTTCATATCACTAAAATTAATAACGTTGAAAGGTTACTAATCACTTATTTGTCAATTTGTCAATAGTAAATTTTTACTATCGCTCAAATTAGATCATTTCTGAGCAAATTTATGGCTAAAATTTTTGTAAAGTTTTGTATTAGCCGGGGAAATTAATTTCTGAAACTACTGTCAATAAAGGGTTTGAGACTAACATCTTCTGAAAAATCCAAAATTGACAATAGTAGGCCAATTATGAAATTCTCTGAAATTATAGCAAATCGCGGAAAGTATTGCAACCTCGTTGATAAATAGAAAAGATTCTCAATTAATTATTAAGGAAATCTAAAGACAAATTGCTAAAAGTTATAAATATCAAAAGTATTATTGATTTTCTATAACTCAAGCTTATCATACAGCCATAAGAATTGAGAATAAATAGAATCTGGAATTAAACTACAAGCATATTATTTCATGATGGTAAGCGAAAGGCTACCCATTTACCCGAATGCAGTATAAGTACATTGGTACTTTCCCCAGCGACTATATGCGCCCGATTCAGACAATAATATATCAAAAGCTGATAATATATCTTAAATCACAGAATATAGCAATCAACTGATTATGTCCAATTTAACAACTATCTCCCGACTACGGAATATTATTTTCTCGATATTTCTAACTCTGATCATTAGTTGCATAGTTCCTGCAACTGCTTCGGCTTCTGACTTGGGAATTGAATCAGGTTCTCTTCGTCCTTGTCCAACTTCCCCTAACTGTGTTGTCAGTCAAAATGCTGATGCTAAACACGCTATTGCACCAATCACTTATGATGTAACACGAGATAAAGCTAGAAAAACCTTACTCAAAGTTCTCACGGTTGTTCCCCGCACCACAGTTATAGAACAAACAGATAATTATATTCATGCGATTTCTAAAAGTCGCATTTTCAAATTCGTTGATGATGTAGAATTTTATTTTCCTAGCAATGATTCAGTTATTCATATTCGTTCTTCTTCTCGTGTGGGAGATTCTGATTTTGGTGTCAACCGCACTCGCTTAGAGCAAATTCGTTTAGCTTTACGAGATTTGAATATTTAATATGAAAATTGTCAGAATATTGTCAGAAATGGCTAACGCCACGCTTCGCTATCAGGATGTCCAGGATTTAAGGATTAACAGGATGAAAATAAGGATTTAATCACCAATCACCAATCACCAATCACCA
>NZ_VIKY01000055.1:0-7877 GCF_009711925.1 Dolichospermum sp. UHCC 0352
TCCAAATGCTTCGCCCGTACAGTTGTCAGTTGTTAAGAACAGATTACCAATGACTAATGACAAATGACAAATCATTAAATAGGTTTAATGACAACAACACCATAAGCATCTGGGGAAAGATAATCTTTTGCAGCTTGGATTAAATCAGTTGCTGCCTGTGCTTGAATATATTGGGGATAATTAAAAGCTGGTTCTAAATCACCAATTAATGACTGATAATAACCATACAACCCAGCGCGATCACTTGGTGTTTCATTCCCAAATATAAACCGATTGGCTACACGTTGTTGAACACGGGCAATTTCTGATTCTTTGACAAATTCTGTTTGTAATGTGCGAAGATGTTGAATAATACCTGCTTCCACAACCGCTAAATTTTCGACATCACATTTAGCAGAAATCGAAAACACACCTTGCAATAAATTACTCATATTACTCACAGAAATTGAAGATACTAATCCCCGTTCTTCCCGTAAATCTCGCACTAATCTAGATGTTCTCCCATGTCCTAAAATTCCTGCTAAAACATCAAGTGCATAAGTTTCATCTAATTCCATCAATCCAGGTACTCGCCACATCATTACTAGTCTGGCTTGTTGAAGAGTTTCATCAACAACTTCCCTGCGGACTATTTCTGTAAATGCAGGTTCAGGAATTGCTGCTATTGATGTTAGTTTGTTGGTTGTTTGTTGATAATTTTTACTAAATTCTTCGGCGATAATTTCTACTAATTCTTCTACTGGTAAATTACCCACAGCGACTGCTGTAATTGACTGAGGTTGATACCAATGAGCATGAAAATCTCGCATTTGTTGCGGTTGAATTTGAGCAACAACTGCTTCTGGTCCAAGTACGGGACGACGATAGGGTAAGGTATCAAAAGCGGTTTCCATGACATGACGAGAAATTCGCCGTCGGGGGTTATCCTCAGAACGTCTAATTTCTTCCAAAACTACTAAACGTTCTCGTTCAAAAGCATCATCAGGAATACTAGGATTACAAACAACATCTATTTGTAAAGGTGCTAATTCGGCAAAATCTTTAGGGGCAGTTGTGGTATAATAGTGTGTATAATCTTGGCTGGTGGCAGCATTAGTGACAGCACCGCGCTCTTCAATCCGGCGCTCAAATTCACCACTAATTAACTTCTGTGTACCCTTAAAAATCATGTGTTCTAAAAAGTGAGCCATGCCATTAATCGCATCTGACTCCATTGCTGAACCGGTTTTGACCCATAAATTGAGATTAACCGCGTCTATTGGCATTTGTTCGGCGATAATGGTTAAACCATTTGGCAGATGGTGCAGAGTGGGTGCGTTAAGACACGGAAAATTTAGCAGAGTTGATGTCATTGCTTGTGGTGAGCGAAGAGCTTTGTTACTGCTTCTATCTTACAACTTTCTTGATGGTGTAAACATTGTCAAGACTTTTGAAAGAAGTTAAGAATCTTATTGATTAGTTTTTTCCTTAGTCTCAAACCTCATTTATTTTCTCTATAAATTGTTGTATATAGTAAGTATTATTCCCTGGATTATCCGAAACTAACTTATCATTTATCAAGCCTAATTAATAATTAATTTTAGGACTTACACAAGACTCATGGAATAACGAACCACAGAGGCACAGAGGTCACGGAGAAATGAGGATTTGAGAGATGTTTTGCGTAAGTCCTGAATTTATTCAAGAATAATTAGGTTGGGACAAATGCCCAACCCACACAATAGAAAAATAAGAAATGTCTCTACACTACTTATTTACTCATTTTGAAAATACTGAAGCACTGATTTGTTGTGCTGGGGAAGGGGAAGGGGAAGATGATAAGAATTTCTCTACCAACAATTGCTGGAAAATGTTGACATCATTTTGCCAATTAGCAATTATTTGTTGTAAGTCTTGTATTCTTTCCGCAACGGTATTTCCGGTGAGAGGATAATTCAAGTTACCAGAGAATAAAATAGCTGGTGTTACCTGTTCCCCAGACTGGACATTTACTTGATTAATAGCTAAATTCAGAACTCCCCGTTTTAAGGGATAACTTAACTCTAATCCAGCATTGACTTTACTTCCTCCAAATTCCTGCCAAGAACCTGGGGCTAGAAGTTTACCGCATATATACTGATAAGCATCTGCTTCTGATGTAAAACCGACAACTGCTTTGGGGTTAATTCCTACTGCTTGATACTCTACTTGGGATAATTTTTCAACCAATTGTAGTGCAACTGTGGCGAGTTGAATTTCTGCCGGTGTTTTTCCTCCTATCATCTCTAACACATTCAGTCGGTTAGGTTGAACAATGATTCCCACACCGTTTTTATAAACCAACTGAACTAAATTATTATTGTAAACTGGTTGATTTGCTAGTTCCCAGTCTGAAGGAATAATCCCTGTATATTTGACGAAATCTGGGTTGAGAACTGCGGGATTGAGATTTTTCGCTACGAGAGAAATTGCTATTTCTGTGAGTTGTAAACTATTACTCATACACTTCTGGTTATGGCTGAATTGATTAACAGTATAAACACTGTCTAACCTAGTATAAGTGAAAAGTAACGTATTTGTAATTATTTATCTAAATAATCAGTAATCAACCTGAGTATACAGTGCTTATACTTAACAATTGTCCAGATTCTCTACTTCTTGGAGAAGTAGGGAATCTAACTTTTAGCTTTAGAGATTGATTTATTGTAAACTGATAATTAGTAATATTAAGAATTATGACAAATCCTACTCACACAAAAAATCAATCCCGCGTCATCGTCATCGGTGCGGGTATAGGTGGACTTACAGCCGGGGCATTATTAGCCCATAGAGGTTATAACGTCCTTATTCTCGACCAAGCCATAGTTCCCGGTGGTTGCGCTTCCACATTCAAACGTCAGGGATTTACCTTTGATGTTGGTGCGACGCAAGTAGCAGGTTTAGAACCTGGGGGAATTCATCACCGCATTTTCTCAGAATTAAATATAGAATTACCCGCAGCTACACCTTGCGACCCAGCCTGTGCTGTATATCTTCCAGGAGAGTCCACACCCATTAATGTCTGGCGTGATCCTCAAAAATGGCAAGCAGAACGCCAAAAACAGTTTCCGGGAAGTGAACCTTTTTGGCAATTATTAACAACTTTATTTAATGCTAGTTGGGAATTTCAAGGACGTGATCCTGTTTTACCACCCCGGAATTTATGGGATTTGGGACAATTAATCAAAGCAGTGCGTCCAAGTACATTTATTACCGCGCCTTTCACTTTATTTACTGTTGGTGATGCTTTGCGATTATATGGTTTAGGAAATGATCAAAGACTGCGGACATTTTTAGATTTACAACTTAAATTATATTCTCAAGTAAGTGCGGAAGAAACCGCTTTACTTTATGCAGCTACAGCCTTGAGTGTATCCCAATTACCCCAAGGGTTATTTCATCTCCAAGGAAGTATGCAAGTATTGAGCGATCGCTTGGTAGAATCCTTAGAACGAGATAGTGGTAAACTATTGATGCGCCACACGGTCGAAAAAATCGAAGTTGAAAATAACCAAGCTAAAGCGGTAGTTATTAAAAATCAGAAAACAGGGGAAACTTGGACAGAATCAGCAGATCATATCATTGGTAATGTCACCGTTCAGAACTTAGTCCAATTATTAGGAGAAAATGCGCCATCTGGATATAAACAAAGAGTAGAAAAACTCCCACCAGCTTCCGGTGCATTTGTGATTTATTTAGGTGTAGATAAAAGTGCAATTCCTCCTAATTGTCCACCGCATTTACAATTTTTATATGATGTAAATAAACCCATTGGGGAAAATAATTCCTTATTTGTATCTGTAAGTCATGAAGGAGACGGCCGCGCACCATTAGGAAAAGCCACAATTATCGCTTCTTCCTTTGTTGATTTTACGACCTGGTGGGAAACTCAAAATTATGAAGAGTTAAAACAAAAATTCACTCAAGATGCAATTTCTAAACTTTCTGAATATTTCTATTTAAAACCAGAAACTATCATTTATGTAGAAGCAGCCACACCTCGCACTTTTGCTCATTATACAGGCAGAGAAAAGGGAATTGTGGGCGGTATTGGTCAAAGAATTCCTACCTTTGGACCCTTTGGTTTTGCTAATCGGACTCCCATTAATAATTTGTGGTTAGTTGGTGATTCTACACATCCTGGAGAAGGTACAGCAGGTGTAAGTTATTCGGCTTTGACGGTAGTTAGACAAATTCAAGCTCAAGGGTAGAATTATTTTTTTCACGCAGAGGCGCGGAGAACACAGAGAATTATTTTTCAGCTAGTTTAGCAGTAATGAATTTACCAATACTATGGTAGTATTAGATATATTACCCGTAGAAAAATAAACTATGGTAACGACAGCAATATAAGGATTCCTCACTTTGCGCCTTTGCGTGAGGCTATACTCAAAACGGCTTGATTGTTTGATTCTAAACGTAGGGGTTTAGCACTGCTAAACCCCTACACATCTGGGTTCTTTGTCATTTGGCAAAAGTTTAAATCTCACCCGTGTTTAGTATAATTCATACTTAAAATTAGCAAAATTATCCATTAATTAGGACTTCCTGAAGGCTGAGATTCTGGAACTGCTGGTGTTAGTTCAGGTATAGATTCCACAGACGGACTAGGAGGGGATTTGGGAATCATAAGTTGCCGCCAAGTTCTAATTTGTTCTCGAGAGTCAGTGTAAGCACTACTACCACGAGGAATTAACTTGGCTGTATCAATTGCTTTAGCCACATCTACCTCACTTTGAGAACGTGCCATTTCTAACAACTGTTGACTCCACTGGTCAATAGCAATATTCACATCTAAACGTAAACTGTTACGACTAGATACCCGATTTGCCAACTGGATAGCTTCACTTAAAGCCTCTGGTGTGCCAGTAACTGCAACTTGCTTGGCCTTTTGCCAACTCTCTTTAGCGCGAATTTGGTCTTGCCAAGTATCTATAGATGATTGGGCTTCACTTGATAAAGCGCGTCCTGAAGAGGCGATTTTTTGGGCTTCACTAATAGCCGTTGTTAAATTACCACTGTCGGCTAATGCCTTGGCTTGATCTAAATATGGTTGATCTTGAATGCGCTCAATTTTAGCCGTCCATAGCCTCATCTTTTTTCTGGCTTCTGGATATAATGCTCGTCCAGAACGAATTTGATTAAGTTCAGCGATCGCTGTTTGCAATGAGTTAACATCCTCACCGATGGCTATTTGTTCTGCCCGATCTAAATATGGTCTATCTTCAATCGTTTCCACTTGTCCACGCCAACGGCCAATTTCTTGACGGGCTTCTGTCCCACGGGGATTATTCCCAGGAATTAGCTGTACTTCCGAAATAGCTGCTGTTAAATCATTAACCGTGCCTTGACTGGCTAGATTTCGGGCTTTCTCTAACCGAGAAACATCTTCAATTTCTAATTGCCAACGCGCAATTAATTGTTGTGCCTCATTATAAACATCCCTAGAAGCATCTATTTGTTGAGCTTGAGAAATAGCAGTTTCTAACCCAGCCGCAGTCCCAATAAAAGCACTTCTTTGGGCTTCACCCAAAACCATAAAATCATCAACTTCCGCTTGTAATTCAGGAATAGGCGGAATTTGTCGGGCAATTTCCAATGCTGCATCCGCATTTCGCTCTTTCATCTTTGCTTGTGCGAGTGTGAGCATTTTTCGAGCAAATCCTGATATTAACTCTTTGGCTTTTTGATACAGATAACTATCCGGTTTAATCGCCTCAGCTAGTTTAATAGCTTTGAGTAAATTATCTAAATTGCGACTCTTTGCTAAATCTTCTGCTTTGTAAAGTTTATCCCCATCTTCCCGCGCTGTAACAATAATGTTATTTAATTGATCATATTTAGTGCTTGCCCAGTATTTATTATCTACCCGCAGTAATCTAGCTGTGAGCATAAAAGCCGATTGCCAATGTCGTTGACGCAATTCCTTTTCGGCTTCTTGGTAAATTCCTTCAGCCTTTGACCAAATCGTTTGCCATTTTTGAATTTGTTCTTCAACCAGTTCACTAACCTTGACATCAGGAGGAATTTTTCGGGCTGTAGCGATCGCTTCCTCCAAATTCCCTCCTTGGAAACTCTGATCAGCTAATTTTAAAATATCCCGTGACCATTCCTCCAAAAGACGATTAATTTCGCCTCGTAGTGGGTGATTTTCTGGTAATTGCTTGACGAGAGTAATCGCTTGCAGCAAATCATTAATAGTTTGCTTAGAAGCCGCCAACTGAGCGCAGTGTACTCTCACTGACGCACTAGCCAAAGGCCAGAAAATCTGTGGACAATTAGGGGCAGATGGTAACTTAAACAGGATGGATAGAGCGAGAAAACCCATACTTCCAGGAATTAAAGTTAATACTGCTGCCCAAACTACCCAATTTTTAGTCCAACGGGGCAATTTCTCAATTAAAACACTGAGATTAAAAGTAGATTCTGAATTATCATTTATCGCCAAACCTGTGCCATCTGGCTTTTTGCTTTTCTTCATGGACTGAGAATTAGCACCAATTGCAGCAGTATCAGCAGTTTGATTATTTGATATATAGTTGGGTTCAAACCCAATTGGTTCTCCTGCTTGGTCCGAAGACCAATTATCTGGAATATCCCGCTCTGTCATTGCTCACACCACACTAATTGAATAGCGATATGAAAGTAGGTAGATCAATATAGATAATTTTATGTTTGCTATCCTAACTTTCCCATCTAGAAAAACCCATCCAAAAAATTCATCACCCTCATCAATAACATTACTGTTTTTTGGTTTGAGTGTGACTAGTTACATTAACCAGAAATTGCAGATTCTCCTTGCAAATCTCCAATTAACTGGGTTAAATCATCACTACTTGCTTGATAAATATTACCGCAAAACTCACAAGTTGCTTCTGCACCATTATCTTTCACAATCATGTCTTGTAGTTCCGCTTCTCCCAATATTTTCAGCGCCCCTAGCACCCGATCAAAAGAGCAGCCACAATGAAAGCGTAACATCTGAGTTTCCGGAAATATGTTCAATCCCATATCTCCTAACAAATCGTTAAAAATTTCTATCAGTGTTTTACCTGCTTGCAGTAATGGCGTAAACCCGGATAAAGCCGAAACCCGTGATTCTAATGTAGCCACTAACTCCTCATCCCTCGCAGCTTTCGGTAACACCTGTATCAATATTCCTCCGGCAGCCGTCACACCCTGTTCTCCCACAAACACACCCAAAACTAAAGCGGAAGGAGTTTGTTCAGAATTTGCTAAATAGTGAGCAACATCGTCACCTATTTCCCCAGAAACAAGTTCTACCGTACTAGAGTAAGGAAAGCCATGGCCAATATCGCGGACTACATAAAGAAAACCTGTACCCACTGCCCCCCCAACATCTAGTTTACCCTGATCATTGGGAGGCAATTCCACAGAGGGATTACCAACATAGCCCCTCACAGTGCCATCTAAGCCCGCATCTGCCAATATACCACCTAAAAGACCATCGCCCTTAACTCGCACATTTACCCTAGAACCGACCCGTTTCATACTGGAAGCCATCAACAAACCAGCCGCCATACTTCTTCCCAAAGCTGCTGTAGCCACATAAGATAATTTATGGCGTTGTCTAGCCTCTTCTGTTAACCGGGTGGTAATCACGCCTACAGCCTTAATACCACCATCCGCCGCAGTCGCACGAATCAATTGATCTGCCATGAAAAACCTTACAATTCTTTACAAGATGACTTTTATATTCTAAGTTGTTTCGAGTCAGGAGAAGGAAGAAGGAGTCAGGAGTCACCGAGTCAGGAGTCAGGAGTCAGGAGTCACCGAGTCAGGAGGAAGAAGGAAGGAAGAAGGAAATTACCCAATTACCAATTACCAATTACCAATTA
>NZ_VIKY01000056.1:0-5208 GCF_009711925.1 Dolichospermum sp. UHCC 0352
TTCTCCAAATGCTTCGCCCGTACAGTTGTTAGTTGCAAAAGAATATTTTTCTCCCCTGCCTCTTGCCTCTTGCCTCTTGCCTCTTGCCTCTTGCCTCTTGCCTCTTGCCTATTCCAGTAGCTGAATATGGGAATAAACAAACTCAGTAATTGATTGAGGAGTTGTAGTTTTTCCATCTTCATATTCTGCGACCACCTGCTTCGTTAAAATGTAATGATTACCAAATTTTTGATATGTATCTGTAAATTTGAGAATGCTATTAATATCACCTGTATGCGAGTTACGAAAAACCACATCATAAGCAGAAGGGATATAACCGGAGTCTGTATCTAGGAATTCCCCAGAATTAATCTCCAAAGCCATCCGACTCATTACCCGAACTTCCTGATATATTTTTTGGTTACGGATTTGATAGTGAGAATCAGTATTTTCACTTTTTACAAAAACCGTAACTGCATCTTTTTCGGCTATTTCACCCAAACTAAACTCATGTTGACGGTAAAAACTTTGAAAATCGCTTCTTTGACAGCGGGTAATTATTTCCTGTAACTGAATATCAATTCCGGCTTCTATTTGTTTATCTGCAACTCCTGTAATTTCTACATTCAAGTTACGATTAATCTGAATTTTACCAGTATAAACTTCATCTTCCTGTAACAGTTGCACATCGGCAGCATAACCAGGAAAGTGTTCATCCCAAGTGTAACGACTTTCATAAGCAGTTTGAAATAAAATTTCTGCTGTTGACTGAATTGCCATATCACCACTTTGACTGCGCTTTTCTAACAGTTTAATTCAAGATAACTAAAGTTGGGGATCTTTGGGTTTGAGAGATCCCCTGATTCGCATTCTGACTTTGTTAATTCCTGCTTTCAAGGAAGTTTGTATTTAATTGTAGTTATTAAAAAACAATCCTTGAAAAATAGATTAAGCACCACGTCGTAACGATGCTTCTACTTGTTTAAATTCTGCATCTAGACGTTTTTTCAGCTTTTCAGGAACGGGACGATTAGGATAAGAACTGTAGTGTCCTGCAAGGGAATTTAGGGCTGTTCGCATAGTTGTAAAAGAGCCAAGAGTTGCAACAGAAGTATTCCGCTGGTAGCGAGCCGAAAAGTCATTGATTTTTAGACGGGCTTCTGCTTGAAGGGCGGCTTTATCGGGAGAATCTTGTGGTAATTCTAGGGCTTGTTTCAAAGTATTGACTACAGCTAAGGTATCTTGACGATAATCCCCAGTTAAACTATCTGGACTACCACCACCACAGCCAACCAAACCGACAACTAACACTAAAACTAGAGAAAGCAGACGCGACCAATAGCTTTTCATAAGCATTAAGTAAAAAAACAAGTAAATCAAAATCCATCCTATCTTGGATTGGTATATGGGGGATAGGAGTTAAAACTTAAAACTTCAAGAAAACTCCTACCCATTACCAATCACCCATTACCAATCACCCATTACCCGATACAAAGTATCCCGTTGTTGGTAAGGTCTTTCTAAAGATGCGATCGCCCTTTGTAAAGTTTCCACTTCCATACAAGTCCCACCCACAGCCCCGGCCATGGTGGTAATGTGTTCTTCCATTAACGTGCCACCGATATCATTACAACCCCAATTTAAGGCTTCTGTAGCACCATCTAGCCCTAATTTTACCCAGCTTGGTTGATGATTAGGGATATAATTTCCGAGATAAATTCTGGCTACAGCCGTTAATAACAGGGAATCAGCTAAAACAGGTTGGTCTCTTCCTACCTTTTTGCGGAGGGATTTGGGGGCTTCTTGTCCAACGAAGGGTAAGACAATAAATTCGGTAATTCTTGCAGGATAACCTTTTTCTATGGCTGTTTGTTGGAGCGATCGCAATTTTTCTAAATGGCCAATTTGCTGTTCTGGAGTTTCAATATGTCCAGATAACATTGTGCTGGTAGTAGGTACACCTAATTGATGGGCTGTACTGACAATTTCTAGCCAAGTCTCTGTATTAATCTTTTCTGGACACAATACCCGTCTCACGTCATCATCTAACACTTCTGCGGCTGTTCCGGGCATAGAACCGACACCAGCATCTCGCAAAGCTGTAATCACATCTGTATAAGAAATTCCATCTAATCTGGCAATAAATTGGACTTCTTGGGGCGAAAAAGCGTGTAAATGTAAGTGAGGAAATTCGTCCTTAATGGTTTTTACCAGTTTGAGATAATAGGGTAAAGACTTACCATTAATTTGCGCTTGTGGGTGTAATCCCCCTTGCATACATATTTCCGTTGCTCCTCGACGCACTGCATCTGTAGCTTTTTCTAAAATCTGCGCCGAATTTAACCAGTAAGCATCTGGATCACCGTCATCCCGGCGGAAAGCACAAAAACTGCAATGTTGCTCACAAATGTTAGTAAAATTAATATTTCGGTTAATAACGTAAGTAACCGTATTTCCAGCCTGTTTTTGCCTTAATTGGTCCGCTGTAGACTGAATTTGTGTAACTGCTTCTGGAGTGGTCTGTTTTAATAAAAAAACCGCATCATCCGGGGTTATATCTTTATCTGTTAAAGCAGACTCAAGAATAGAATCAACAGTTATATTAGTCATTGGTGATCAATCAAATATAAAAGACTTATTTAAGTTTCATAATAAATTGAAATTTGCAACCTTTAAATATTATTTGGGTGCGGCTCTTTTAGGAAGACGGGAGAGGAGGTCAAACAACCATTGGTATTGGTGCTGGAGTAGTAGAGCAACGAGCTTGAGAGACACCTTTAAGCAAAAGAATGCCACCTTGATATACAGCTAAACGCTTCAGAATCTCTGGGCTTTATATTGTGAATAAGCTGGATATTTATCACAAGTGGGGAATTTAGCGATCGCTCTTTGCGTTGGTGTAGTGTCAAATAATACATTCGTTAATTCAATACAAAATTACTAGTTGACAAGAAGGTTTTAATAAACTAAAAGAATTAATATTGACTATTAAACCTTGAAATATACTTATGTCGCTTGAACCTTTAACTTCATTAACTGCACTTGCAATTGCTAAACTTGCATTAGGTGAATTTGTAAAATCTGGAGCAGGAGAAATAGCAAAACAATCAATCGGCAGTGTTATTGATTTGGTCAAAAATCTACGCAATAAGATTGAGAGTAAATTAAAAGGGAATGAACGAGCAGAGAAAGCATTAGCAGAAGTAAAGGAGCATGGAACTACACAAGCACTAGATAAGTTTGCAAAGCATTTAGATTTAGAAATGAATGAAGATGATGACTTCGCTACTGAAATACGCCAAATAGCTCAACAAGTTACGAATATTTATACGCAGAATAAATCTACTTCAAGCTATATCAATAACGGAAGAGATCAATTCAATATTGAAAATATGCAAGGTAATCAGAAATTAGGAGGTTAATAAATTACTTAATTACATATAGAACTTTACACGTCTATCTGGCACAGCTTACGTATTAATTTTTCAGTTGATATACTAACTTTTCTGCAAAGTGCTGTATTTAAAATTAAAGTTTCTAATTTAGGAAACAATAAAAAATATAATATTCTAATTCGCATAAAGGATAAGTTATGAATCCTCAGTATGAAAATAATGGAAGAGATCAATTCAATATTGAAAATATGCAAGGTAATTTCTGCATTACACCACAAGAGAAAATTCTAACAATTAATGAAAATTTTAATGAAATCCGAGAGTTTTTAAAAAACTTTGTGTTATGGCTAAATGGTAGTTTAGAACTTGAAGAATATTTTGTTAATAGGATAAAATATTTCTGGGATAGCTTTGATTTTATTCATAAAAGTTACAAGGACAGAATAACTAAATACTTGGAGATTTTAAATAATGCTTCAGTTACAAAAATATCTGTACGTGAAGCACTGCTTCAGCAGATAAACTATGATTTCCGTAATACTTTTGAAACAAGAACTAATTTAGTAGCTGAAATAAATGCACATTATGGTTCTTCACTTAAACCGGGCAAGCTTCCCAAAGGTTTATCATCGGAGTTAGTATTTATGTTTCTATTATCTATAAAAGAGTATTTTGAGCTAAATTTATATATTGATGGTTATGAACGAAAAGATAATATACAAGCTATGTTTGTTGATGTGGCATCTAATAATTTTTTTATACAGGGGGGTTCAATGGATAATAATTTAGAAGCAAAATACTTTAGTATAAAGCAAGCAAAAAAAGCATTAAATTTAATTGATAGACAAGTTTTAAATAATTATAAAAAAGTGGTTACTAACTATAGCAATTTAAAAGAATTTTTGATAAGAGATAATCGCTCACCACACCTACCGAAAGGGAAGGGATTTATGTAACTAACCCATATATGCTGTTAAAAATAATTAGTTTAAATAACTTTTAACCCTCAACCCCTTGACATAAAATACCTAAAATCTTGTTTAACTCCTTAATATAATAATTATTCAAATCAATAAATATATCAGTCCCTTCCAACTTCAAGAACTTCCAAATATCTCCTGTTGTCACAGCCCCATAAATAGTTTTAATTTCATTACCTTCCTGTTCATTAAACAATTGTGCTGCTAACATTGCTGCTGCACATTGACCCAAACCACCTTTAATATTTTCATTTTTAGCTTCTACAATAATTAGTACAGGAGCATTAATTGTTAACTGTTCTCTAGAACGACTGATAACAAAATCACAATAACCATTTAAACCTCTCTCAACATCAACATTAAAATCCGTACCAGAAAATAAACTAATTTGATAATTAGCTTTACGTCTAACTTCTAATAAAATTGGCGTAATAATCATTTCTGAGCGGGCTTTTTCCGTATTTATTGCTAACGCGAGTTCTGTAGTTTCTTCTAAAGTGTTAATTAACTTTTCGCTGATTTCTATAGGTTCTACAGTCGCAAATAAATCAGCTTCTTCATCAATTGTAATGTTAAAATTTTTCTTAAACTTAGTTAAGCTAAAATCACTATAAGCCATTGCTCTTACCTTATTATTTTCAACAGTTTATCTAAAATTTAAAACTTCTTTAGTTATAGCAGTATACTTTTCACGGAATAGGTGCATCTTTACCCTTGGAGGATGTTTGAAAAGTTTTTAATGTACAAACAAACCCCTCTCCAAACCTCTCCCCTAAGCGGGGAGAGGCTTTGAAACCCCCCTTCCCTCGTAGGGAAGGGGGGCTGGGGGGTTAGGTTTTTGGAGATTATCGGTT
>NZ_VIKY01000057.1:0-55088 GCF_009711925.1 Dolichospermum sp. UHCC 0352
ATCTTCCAAATGCTTCGCCCCTACTGACAACGGACAACGGACAACGGACAACTGACCACTGACCACTGACCACTGCGTCTAACTTTCTGCTGATTGTTGATGGGAAAAGACGGGAGCGATGGCACTTAATTTCAACTCTGGATGATCACCCTCCAACTGTTGACAATTCCATTCATTGCGGAATAACAATACTGGTCGTCCCATGCTATCTTTAACAGTAGTGGTATTGAATAAACGTCCCACCTGCTTTAAAGCTTCCCAACCACCTTCAACCCAACGGGCGACACTATAAGGTAATAAATCGAGAATAGTTTCCACACCATACTCATTTTCTAAGCGGAACTGGACTACTTCAAACTGCAATTGACCAACCGCTGCTAAAATTGGCTCCCGCTTGGCTTCATCGGTGGAGTACATAATTTGGACAGCACCTTCTTCTCGCAATTCGGAAACGCCTTTTTGAAACTGCTTAAATTTCGATGGGTTGGGGTTTCTCAACGTGGCAAAAAGTTCAGGTGAGAAATAAGGAATTCCCTCATATTCTAATTTTTGTCCTGTGTAAATTGTATCACCAATTGCGAAAACACCTGGATTATTTAAACCAATCACGTCCCCTGGATAAGCGACATCAATAGATTCTCTTTCCTGGGCAAATAGTTTTTGCGGACGTGATAGACGGACAATTTTGCCCGTTCGAGCGTGATTTACTGTCATATCTTTTTCAAACTTGCCTGTGCAAACCCGGACGAAAGCCACCCTATCTCGATGTTTTGGG
Source organism: Dolichospermum sp. UHCC 0352 (assembly GCF_009711925.1). Classification (NCBI taxonomy): domain Bacteria; kingdom Bacillati; phylum Cyanobacteriota; class Cyanophyceae; order Nostocales; family Aphanizomenonaceae; genus Dolichospermum; species Dolichospermum sp. UHCC 0352. The sequence goes on from NZ_VIKY01000057.1 coordinate 776, forward strand.
TCCATGTTGGCTTGCAGTTTGAAAATAAATCCGGTAAATTCTGGATAGGTAGGAGGAATATCGCCGACAGTGCTGCTATGTGTACCTGGTTTGAGGGCAAAGTCCAGGAAGTTCTTGAGGAATAATTCCACCCCAAAGTTAGTCATGGCACTACCAAAAAATACTGGGGTCATTTTGCCGGCGTGTACTAAGTCTAAATCTAGTTCTGGACAAACTCCTTCTAAGAGTTCTAACTCGTCTTTAAGTTGGTGGTATAGTTCTTTTTCTAGTAATTCTTCAAGTCGCTGATCACCTATATTGAGGATAGTTTCCTTTGCTTCTTTACTACCATGAGAACTGCGCTCAAATAAATGAATTTGCTGCTGTTGGCGGTCAAATACGCCTTTAAAGCGATCGCCCATGCCAATAGGCCAATTCACTGCATAAGTCTGTAATCCCAATTCTTTCTCAATTTCATCTAACAAATCTATGGGTTCTCTGCCCGGACGGTCGAGTTTATTCACAAAGGTAAAAATTGGGATACCCCGCATTTTACAGACTTCAAAGAGTTTCCGAGTTTGGGGTTCTAAACCTTTAGCCGCGTCTATTAGCATCACCGCATTATCGGCTGCTGCCAAAGTCCGATAGGTGTCCTCACTAAAATCTTGGTGTCCAGGAGTGTCGAGTAAATTAATTTGACAGTGACGATAGGCAAATTGTAATACCGTAGAAGTTACGGAAATTCCCCGTTGTTGTTCCATTGCCATCCAGTCAGAAGTGACTTTGCGCTGGTCTCTGCGGGCTTTTACTGCTCCAGCTTCGTGAATAGCACCCCCGTATAATAATAGTTTTTCTGTCAGTGTGGTTTTACCAGCATCAGGGTGAGAAATAATCGCAAAGTTGCGACGCTGTTCCACCGCTTGACCTAATTCTGCTTGCAGTTCAATGGACATATCTGTAATTTCTTTGTAACTTCACTAAATGTAATCTTTTTCAGGACGGGGGAACAAATTTATAAATTCTCTAGCAGCTTTCAGTAAAACCCTTTGAATATAACGCTCTGGGATTAAAATTAGGATCTGATTCAAGTGCATACTGCTATATTAATTCTTACCGTTAATTCAATCTTAATCTGGTTTATGTCAGACGACGCTATCAGAAATTTATGGGTGAGATAGTTGACAAATGCCGGACTTTCCTCTATTATAAGAGTATAGTGGAAATCTGTGCGCCCATATATATAGGGGTTGAATTTTTCCGAAAGTATTAATTTCTAAATTCACCGAACATCGGCAAAAACCTTGTGAATATGAACTGCTCCATGATAGAAATGTTGATAAATAACCATTTCATGCAGCAGTGATCTAAAATAGAGTTTCACAAACAATGTCTTGAGATTTTTAACAAATCTACAACTGCAAATTTTGTGTAACCAAAAGAACAAATTTATTCTAGCTATTGCAATTCCATGAAAGCAGAAGTGATTGAATTAATAACAACGGTTTTCCATGTTTTACAAGTTAATCTGCGGTGGATGACTTGGAATTTATTTTTGGCTTTTATTCCTTTAGCTTTGAGTGTTTGGCTATTTCGCCGTCAGCGCAGTGGTTCATGGGTTTGGTGGCTAGGATTTTTGAGTTTCTATGCTTTTTTACCAAATGCGCCTTATTTATTAACTGATGTCATTCATTTGATAGATGATATCCGGCGAGTTCAGTCAATATGGATGATTACATTAGTCTTAATTCCTGTGTATTTTGTCGTCATTTTTGGCGGATTTGAAGCTTATGTTATATCTTTAATAAATTTGGGTTACTATTTACATCGAACGGGTAAAAGTCAATGGATTTTTCCTGTTGAGTTAATCACTCACGCTCTTTCTGCTGTGGGTATTTATTGGGGACGATTTTTGAGATTTAACAGTTGGGATTTTATTACTCAACCAGATGCCATAATCACAAAAGGTGTAGAAGAAATTCTTGGTAAACAACCCTTGATAATTATTACTCTCACTTTTATAATCCTTTGGGGTTTGTATTGGTTTATGAAACGAATTACTTTGGGTTTTCTGAATAAGGGTGTTAATTCACAAATAAAATAAATGATCATCATATTCACAATATTAACTAATGACATTAAATTAAAATCAAATATCCCCGACTTTTCAAAGAAGTCGGGGATCTATTTTTTGAATATTTAAGATTAATCGTATAATTTAGGATTTAGAATAGGAAAGCAAATATAAACAGCTATAAAAAGTGAAATTGGTTAAACAGCGATTAGATACATTATTAGTAGATTTGGGATTATGTCCCTCCCGTCAGCAAGCACAACGGCTAATTCAAGCTGGAGAAGTGACTGTAAATCAACATAAGGTTGATAAAGTCGGGACTGAAGTTGATATTACCGCAGAAATTCAAGTTAAAGAACGTCCTCCTTTTGTTTCTCGTGGTGGTGAAAAACTGGCTAAGGCTTTAAAATTTTTTGAGATTTCTGTAACTGACAGGATTTGTTTAGACGGGGGAATTTCTACTGGTGGCTTTACTGATTGTTTATTACAAGCCGGTGCAAAACAAGTTTATGGTGTAGATGTTGGTTATGGACAAGTTGACTGGAAAATCAGAAATGATCAACGGGTAATTTTAAAAGAACGGACGAATTTACGTCAACTACAACCAGAGGAATTGTATGCTGAAAATGCCATATTTCCTAATTTGATAGTTGTGGATGTTTCCTTTATTTCTTTAACCAAAATTTTGCCGGCGGTATGGCAATTAACACAAGCTCCCAGAGAGGCTGTATTGCTGGTAAAACCACAATTTGAGGTTGGCAAGTCTCGGATAGGTAAAAAAGGCGTTGTCCGCGATTCTGATGACCAAGGAGATGCAATTTTTAATGTGATGAAAGGGGCGTTAGAATTAGGATGGAAATATAAAGGTTTAACTTGGTCGCCAATCACAGGACCTGCGGGAAATATTGAATATCTTTTATGGTTGGGAATGGACAGCGAAATTATCCCTCCAACTTTAGCAGCAATTCAAGAAATTACTAAACAAGTCATGCAGGAGTTTGGGAAAAAATGATGATTAATCAAGGTTATACTCAACACGGCTTAATAATTTGATTTTGTGGGTAGGGGTTTAGCAGTGCTAAACCCCTACAAATCTAGGTTTTTCGTAATTTTGTAAAAGTCCATGTCTCAACCGTGTTTAGTATAAAAGTGATTTTTTAGCAGCTTGACAGATAAATGTGTTTGATGGTATAAACAGTAAGGATTCGTTATACCAGATTTTGTTTATGCTTGATAAGGTTATTGACGCATTAATTGGGGAAACAGTACATGAATTCTTGGATGAATTAAAGTATAGTGAAATACGATTACAATTGTTAAATAAATTTGGTTTAAAACCAGATACACCACCAAATGATTTTGAGGGAGTTTATGTTTATACTTTAATTGAGTATGGAGTCGGGAAACCAAAAATTATTTTACAGTTATTTAAAGAAAAAGAAATTAAAGAAGAGTTTCAGAAAGCATTTACTCAAAATAAAAGTTTTAATATTCAAACATTAGATGGTTTTATTCAAAGTTCTGATATTGGCGATAAAATCACAGAGCAAAATATTGATTATCGTCGAGAATTGGCTGAATTTGCCCGGTTATTTGTGGAAATTGCCAAACGAGCTAGAACAGCAACGGAAATTTTACAAGACCATAAATTAGAGAGTTTACAAAATAGTTTAAATCCTTTACCAGAAATTCAAAAACAAATTACCCAATTAGCACAAAGTCAACAGCAATTATTATCACCTGGGGAAATTCCCAGAGAAACAGAATTAGCTAAACAATTAAAAAAATGGTTTGAAACACTGGGTTATAAATTTGAAAATTACGAAGTCTTAGAAAAAGAATATTTTGAATGGATTATTAATATTCCCCATCCACTAGGAGGATATTACCGCATTTTAATTCACGGAGTAGAAGCAGAAGCAGGAATTAATGATATTAATGCAGTTAAAACAATCGTAGAAACTCAAAAAGTTGATCAAGGTTGGATTGTTGCACCGCGTCGAGTTAGTAAAGCAGCTAGAGAGACAGTTGAAAAATCAGAAAAAAAACAGATTTTTTGTTATACCTTTGATGAATTAATCGAAAAAAATGCTGATTTTAATGGTTATTTTAATTGGTTAGAAACAGAAGTTAAAAGCCGAGGAATTGATAAATATTATGTTCCCTTGGCTTGTACTAAAGAAGAAATTGATTTAGTAACTAAACGTCATATTGGCGTTAGTCATTATGGTAAAGAAGACGATTGGATTGAGGGTTATATTAATCAATGGTTAGATGACCCAGTTAAAGAACATTTATCGGTTTTAGGGGAATTCGGTACAGGTAAAACTTGGGTTGCTTTCCATTATGCTTGGTTGGCTTTACAGGAATATTTAAAAGCAAAAAAGAAAGGTACTCAAAGACCGCGTATTCCTTTAGTGATTCCTTTAAGAGATTATGCTAAAGCCGTGAGTATTGAATCTCTATTTTCTGAGTTCTTTTTTCGTAAACATCAAATCGGTTTACCTGGATATTCTGCCTTTGAACAACTTAACCGCATGGGGAAATTATTATTAATTTTTGATGGCTTTGACGAAATGGCCGCACGGGTAGACCGTCAAGCAATGATTAATAATTTCTGGGAATTAGCAAAAGTTGTGGGAACACCAGGAACAAAAGCAATTTTAACCTGTCGGACAGAACATTTCCCCGAAGCATTAGAAGGACGCAGCCTGTTAAATGCAGAATTACAAGCATCTACTTCTAATCTCACAGGAGAACCACCCCAATTTGAAGTTTTAGAATTAGAAAAATTTGATGATCAACAAATCAAACAGGTACTTAATTTTAAAGCCACACCAGAAACCGTTGATAGTATCATTAATAATGAACAATTATTAGATTTGGCACGTCGTCCGGTAATGATTGATTTAATTATCGAAGCATTACCGGATATTGAAGCTGGTAAACCTGTGGATATTTCCCGTGTTTATCTCTATGCAGTGCGTCAGAAAATGGCACGGGATATTAAAGCTGACCGCACTTTTACCTCAATGGCAGATAAATTATATTTCTTGTGTGAATTATCCTGGGAAATGCTGTCAAATGATAAAATGAGTTTAAATTATAAAGAATTTCCAGATTTAATTCGTAGTTATTTTGGTGAAACTGTACAGGAACAAAAAGATTTAGACCATTGGCATCATGACATGATGGGGCAAACCATGTTAATTAGAAATGCTGATGGTGATTATTATCCTGCCCATCGGTCATTATTGGAGTTTTTTGTATCCTATAAATTGGGACGAGAATTAGGCATTTTAGCAGCAGATTTTCAGGAAGTTGTGGAGGTTCTTCCCTACGACCAAGGAAAAATAGATTTAAGTCAAACTTTTGGGAAAACTCTGTTAGCCAAAGCCGTGTTAGATTTGATGTTTCCTATGTTGTCAACAACAGCAAATCAACGGTTATTAGCAGAGGTTAAAGCCACGAAAGGTAAAACTGAAACAATCACAGGTTACTGTGGTAGTAATGCGGTGCAGTTGTTACTTAAAGGGAGTCGGTTGGCTTTAGAAAAACAGGATTTAAGTGAGACAGTTATACCTGGTGTGAATTTTGGGTTGGCTAGTTTGTATAATGTCAACCTAAATGGGGCAAATTTAACAGAGACTTTTTTTGCTAAGGCATTAGGATCAGTTTATTCCATTGCTTTTAGTCCAGATGGGAAATACCTGGTTACAGGAGATAGTGACGGTAGAGTTCAAATTTGGAATGCTGTAACAGGACGGGAAATATTGGCACTTTTAGGTCATAGTGATTGGGTTTACTCAGTAGCCTGGAGTGGAGATGGTCTGACCCTGGCTAGTAGTAGTCATGATAAGACGGTGAAACTGTGGGATGTGCAGACTGGGGACTGTGTGCGAACCCTAGAGGGTCATAGCCATTTTGTTGTGTCAGTAGCCTGGAGTGGAGATGGTCTGACCTTGGCTAGTGGTAGTGGTGATAATACGGTGAAACTGTGGGATGTGCAGACTGGGGACTGTGTGCGATCTCTAGAGGGTCATAGCGATTGGGTTTACTCGGTAGCCTGGAGTAGAGATGGTCTGACCTTGGCTAGTGGTAGTGATGATAATACGGTGAAATTGTGGGATGTCCAGTCTGGGGACTGTATCGCTACCTTTGAAGGTCATAGCAGTGGGGTTATCTCAGTAGTGTGGAGTGGAGATGGTCTAACCTTGGCTAGTGGTAGTTATGATAATACGGTGAAATTGTGGGATGTGCAGACTGGGGACTGTGTGCGATCTCTAGAGGGTCATAGCAGTGAGGTTAGGTCAGTAGCCTGGAGTGGAAATGGTCTAACCTTGGCTAGTGGTAGTCGTGATAATACCGTGAAACTGTGGGATGTGCAAACCGGAGAATATATCGCCACTTTTGAGGGTCATAGCAATTGGGTAAACTCAGTAGCCTGGAGTGGAGATGGTTTGACCTTGGCTAGTGGTAGTCATGATAAGACGGTGAAACTGTGGGATGTGCAAACTGGGGAATATATCGCCACCTTTGAGGGTCATAGCAATTGGGTTTACTCAGTAGCCTGGAGTGGAGATGGTCTGATGTTGGCTAGTGGTAGTCATGATAAGACGGTGAAACTGTGGGATGTGCAGACAGGAGACTGTGTGCGAACCCTAGAAGGTCATAGCAGTGAGGTTAACTCAGTAGCCTGGAGTGAAGGTGGTCTGACCTTGGCTAGTGGTAGTAAAGATAAAACGGTAAAACTGTGGAATGTGCAGACTGGGGACTGTGTGCAAACCCTAGAGGGTCATAGCGATTGGGTTCGCTCAGTAGCCTGGAGTGGAGATGGTCTGACCTTGGCTAGTGGTAGTAATGATAATACGGTGAAACTGTGGGATGTGCAGACTGGGGACTGTGGGCGAACCCTAGAGGGTCATAGCGATTGGGTTAACTCAGTAGCCTGGAGTGGAGATGGTCTGACCTTGGCTAGTGGTAGTAATGATAATACGGTGAAACTGTGGAATGTGCAGTCTGGGGACTGTGTGCGAACCCTAGAGGGTCATAGCCATTTTGTTAGGTCAGTAGCCTGGAGTGGAGATGGTCTGATCTTGGCTAGTGGTAGTAATGATAATACGGTGAAACTGTGGGATGTCCAGTCTGGGGACTGTATCGCTACCTTTAACCATCAGTTATATGCAGGGTTGAAGATTCAGGGGGTGAAGGGGTTAAGCCGGGCGGAAATATTAACTTTGAAGGCGTTGGGGGCTGTGGAGTAGGGGGTTTTATATTTTTTGATCATAAATTGGGTAGGGGTAAAGCACAATGCTAAACCCTGATCTAAATTAAAGATAATTAAAGATCGTAAATCAAACACTCCAAAGCATCTGGATACATTTCACAGTAATCTTCCAAGGCTGTTTTGCGGTGTTTTGCTTGTTTTTGATGGGCTTTTTCTGCTTGCAATTCTTCGACAATATCCCAAGCTACTGCACAATTGGCGGAATTATTGCCATTTTCTGTACAGGTTGTCCGCGCTTCTGTAATGGCTTCAAGAATTGCTTCTTCAATGGGTTTTTTACCATTGATAACTTCGTTTAGGGATACCATGATCATGTTACCTTTGTTGAGGAAAATAAAGGTTAATTAGGAATTTTAAGGATTGCTAATGAAGAGAATTACTCATAGTTGGTAAACTCTTTTTCAGAGTAACAATTCAAATAATTATTTTTAGTTAATTTATATACTTTTTGATTCTATGATGGGATAACCATGACATGATACGTCAGGAGTCAGAAGTTAGGAGTTAGAAAGAAGGAAGGGTTTAGCAATGCTTTACCCCTACAATCTTGTGTAATTTCAAAATTCACCAAAAGTACTGCCTAATTCTTGCTGTAAGCGATACAAAATAGTATTTTTATCAACTTGTGACAAAATTTCCTGAATGACGGTGTTAGCACCCAATTGTCCCCAAGTACAGCCTTTTTCTAGATATAACTGGGCGGCTTTACCGACTGTATAAGCACCATAACCGGCAATTCCACCTTGGGCTAATGCACTCCCGAAAAAAGTAGTAATATTAAAGGGATTATCACCACTAGCTATGGCTGCGGCACTTTTACCTAAACCTAATATAAAACTACTGCCAATTTCACTTAATAATAAACCACCAGAACTAAATAAAATTGTTTTTAATAATTCACTAGCTTCATAGCTAGTCATGGGTAAACCATACAATTTAGCTAATGCCCGAATTAAGGCTAAATCGGTAATTAAACCACCTATTATATCTAAGAAAGCAATGGGATTTAAGCCAATGGCTAGGGCTTTATATTGGCTAAACCTCCAAATTATATCTTCTGCTTCTTTTTCGCGGATATGAACGGTTTTTTGGGCGATATTTTCTTCGGATTCTCTAGCTTGAATTAGTGCATTTAAAGCTAAAAGAGATCGTCCTTCTCGATTTAATATATTTAAGATTGTTTGCTTTAATTCATCTACTTGCGGTGGCGGTGTTTCCCATTCAGAAGTAACGCTTCCATCTGCATATTCTACTCTCACTTCCATTGGTGCAGGTTCAGCCGATATCATCACAATTTCATCAGGTAATAATGGCTGATTTTGGATATTTCCTGCCCCTAATTGTTGCAGATTTTTATAAATTGCATTTTTATCTGTATCGGGATATAAATCAATTTTATTAAATACCAAAATTAAAGGTTTTTGTGCTTGACGTAATTCTAATAATCCTTGATATTCAGTTCTCGTAATATCCCCAGAAACCACAAACAAGATTAAATCAGCTTGACGCGCTACGTCTCGTGCCATTTGCGCCCGTGAATCGCCTTCAATTTCATCTAAACCGGGAGTATCAATTAATTCGACTAATACCTTATCTCCTGGTTTCCAAGGTACAGAACGCGGCCATTGAGTGACACCATTTAGGGGTCCGGTTTGCAGAATTTTTTCTCCCAATAAAGAATTTAATACTGCTGATTTTCCCCGACTGACTAAACCAAAAGCGGCAATTCTGATAACATTGGCATCTAATTTATTGAGTGTGGCATTTAAGGTTTCTATTTCTGGTTTTAGCAAACTTGCTAACTCTGGATTTGCTGCCATTTGTCCCGATTTACGGAGATATCCATACCAAGATAATGCTTGTCTGAGACTAGCACGGGCGCGATTTAAATGAGTTTCTTGTAGGTTACGATTCATAGGATTTTTGATTGTGGATTTTCAGATCCCCGACTTCTTAAAGAAGTCGGGGATCTAATTAATGCCGATAATTTGCGGTTCGGGTATTGGTTGTCCGTCTTCTAAATAAGATGAAATCAGCATTTCTAAAACTTCTTGGGCATTTTTCAAAGCCTCTTCATAAGTGTCTCCATGAGTACAAGGTTGCATAATATCTGTAAAATCTGGTAATGAGACTACATAACATTTATCTTCATTTGACCATTGAATAACAATTGTATATTTCAGTTCTCTAATTTTTTTGGGCATATCTAATATAATATCATTGTCCTAAATATGCTTCTAAAACTTTGGTATTATTTTGGATTTCTGTAGGGCTACCAACGGCTAGATTTTGTCCTTCAGCTAATACCCAAACTCGATCACATAAGGACATAATTACGTCCATGTTATGTTCAATAATCAAAAATGTCATACCGTCGTGACGATTCCACGCTAGAATGCGATCGCATATGTCATCAATTAATCTGGGATTTACGCCAGCAGCAGGTTCATCTAGCAATATTAACTTAGGATTAGTCATCAATGCCCGACCGATTTCTAAAAGTTTCCGCTGTCCCCCAGATAAACCACCGGCATAATCAGCGGCTTTTTTTTCTAAACCTACTGACTCTAATAAAAACATTGCCCGTTCTTTTAGTTGCTTTTCTTCCTTAGCAACAATGTGGGGTTGAAATTGTACTTGCCAAAAGTTCTCCCCGGTTTGTTTTTGCGCTCCCAAAAGCATATTTTCTAATACTGATAACTTCGATAAAACCCGGGCAACTTGAAAGGTTCTCACTAATCCCTGTTGGGCAATTTGGTATGGTTGTAATTGATGAATGGGTTCACCATCAAAAATCACTCTACCCTTATCGGGACGAATAAAATTAGAGAGTAAATTAAATAAAGTGGTTTTACCAGCCCCATTTGGACCAATTAACCCAGTAATGCTACCTTTGATTACTTCAATATTAGCTTCCTGAACTGCTTTAATGCCGCCAAAATTTTTAGAAAGTCCAGTTGCAGCTAAAAGAGGTAGTTGGGGTGATGCGATATTATTTACCATTATAATTTTCTTCTCAACTTCATTTTTAGGTTTTTTGTTGGTTTTTAATTATTGTTATGAAATAAAAATTGTCGGAGTTCATCAAATTTTATCCCTGGAAAACCTCAGCCACAGTTAACTTTAAATCACTAAATAGAGGCGAACAAATCATATCATCTCCCCTATAAACCTGCTCCTCATAAAAACCCTCCACCCATTCTAAAACCGTCACTTTTTGCCCAATTGGATCAACAATCCAATACTCAGTAATTCCCCGCGCTGCATACTCAGAACGCTTATAACGATAATCACGATTTTCCTGATTTGGACTCACTACCTCAACCACCAACAGAGGCGGCGGCATATCCATTAAAATCAGCGAGCGTGTAGCCCCCTGCATCACCTGAGCTAATTCTTCAGAAAACACCACCAAATCAGGAACACGCACCCCCACTTGGCGACTATTCACAGCAATTTCTGTTTTCATACTCAAGCGGTAATAGGGAATACCCAATTTAGAAAAATAGATTAATAAAAATGTAGCTATTCGCCGATTTAGCTCACTTTCTAAAGGCATAGGAATTAATTCTCCATTATCTAATTCATATAAATTATCCGTCCCATCGTCAAACTGAAGAAATTCTTCCAAAGTCATCTTGTTAGCAGTTGCAACTATCATGGCTATTCCTCCCATAAACGGCTTGTATCAACTATTTTAACATCACAAATGCCCAATTATTTACCAAGAGTCAGTTCCTCCTTTTTCCCTAAAATCCCTTGAGGTCGCCAAATCATCAATACCATTAAAAGTAACCCAATAAACATGATCCGAAACGCACCAATCCGTTCTACATCTAGGGGAACAATTTTGGGTAAAAATTCTCTAGTGAGGGCATCATAGGTAAAGAAAATGACTGCACCTAAAATAGTTCCCAGATTGTTGCCAGAACCACCTAAAATTACCATAATCCAGGCATCAAAGGTAAGTTGGGGTTGGAAGTTATCGGGGTAAATTGCGCCTAGTTGCCAAGCAAAAAATGCTCCAGCAATGCCCGCAATTGCCCCACCTAACATTAATGATTGTAGTTTATAGGAGAAAACGTTTTTGCCTAAGGCTTTGGGAATTTCTTCATCTTCACGAATAGATTTTAGCACTCTTCCCCAAGGCGATCGCACTAAAATTTCTAACCGCCAAAAGACAAAAGCTAAAATTAACAATATGAACAACATTAACCCGGCTTTGGGATTATAATTATAGAGTCCAATCACACCAGAAATATAAATTGCAACAGCTAATAACCCTAAAGCAATTCCGACTATTAACCGAGAGGTAAATTCTTGTTTAAGACTACTATTTCTAACTATACTATTACTTGCAGAAATTTGAGCAGTCCGTACCCAACGCCATAGGGAAAATAATGTAATTCCTGCTAATAAAGTTAATACTCCAATCATTACCAAACGGAAAAATAAATTGGGAGTTGTTGATAAAGGGATAACATAACTTTGCACACCGAAAGATCCCGATATCCACGTATTACCTACAGGTAAATCCTGATTATTGACTATTAATCGAATTAATTCACCTGTACCAATGGTGACAATTGAAAGATAATCTTCGCGTAACCGCAAAGTTGCAAAGCCAATTACTAAACCTAGCATTGCGGCAACAATTGCCCCAATTCCCGCCGATAGCAGTAATGGTACGCCCTTGAGACTTAATAAAACCGTCGTATACGCACCCAAAGTCATAAAAGCAATATGACCAAAGTTAATTAAACCGGTAAAACCCCATTGGAGATTGAGTCCTAGTCCGAACAGGGCGAAGGTGGCGGTAGAAATAGCGAGAAAAATCAGGTATTCGATCATAAGCTGTCACGCATTTAAATTACTGGTTGGGAACAGGGAACAGAGAAGAGTTTGATGGCTTATTTTCTAACTTCACTAAATCAAATTTAGATGCGTTATAGCTTAATTTAGTTAGTTGTCAGTAATAATTATTTATTTGCTGCCCTGCTTCTTAGTGCCATAAATTGTAGTGTATTTTGAATCTTTTTTAGTGGACTTCAAAAGTTTAGAACCCACGTGCTATGAACGGGTGTATAATTTTGTCCTTATTGAATTAGCGGAAAAGTTACAATTCCATTACCTGCCAGAATTACGACAGTTGGACGAGGAGGGGATTTTCTTCCGCTTTAGATAATTATTTGATAGGTGTATAGAAATTAGGGGAGAAATAGTTAGGTTTCTGCGTGTTGTGCCAATGCCGGATGTTTAGGTAACGGGACACTTTAATTTGAGGTAAACATCAGATTGTTGCCAAGGGTCAGGTTGATAAAAGAAATTAGGTTTTAGCTCAATATTTTCATAAGTGCGATGAAAAACTGGAGTTGCAGACCCAGACATCGGAGGCACAATCCAAGACCAGTCTGCATAAGCACATCTTTTATTTAATTTTTCTTTATTTTCAAACTGGATAAAATGACGACTTTCTGTATGATGATCAACGATAGTTACGCCAGCTTTTTGAAATGAGTAAAGAACAGCGACATTTAATTCTACTAAAGCACGATCTCGCCATAATGTGTAGCTAGATCGAGGATTCAAACCTAATTTTTGTGCGACGATAAATAACAAGTTATAACGAGATTCATCTCCAAAATTACGAGATCCAATTTCAGTTCCCATATACCAACCATTAAAGGGAGCAGATGTATATTTAAGTCCACCAATATCTAACATCATATTGCTAATTAATGGTACTGCGTGCCACCTCAAACCCAATTCAGCAAACCAAGGATATTCAGGATGTTGAATTGATACTTCAAGAACTACATCAGGAGGTAACTCGAATAAATGAGGTTGCTGGTTAGGCATTTGAATGACAATTGGTAAAATATCAAAAGGAGTGCCTTTACTTCCTTTCCATCCCATTTGATGAACAATTTTTGTGAACTCTACATATTTTGGATCACCAATAATAGAACCATCAGATTGTTTATAACCTGCATAGCGAATAAGTTGTTCATTCCAGATTCGGATTCCTGGTTGATTGGGTTCTTGCGGTGCAAAAACAGTGATCAAAGGTTTAATTCGACCTTCATTAGTAGCCAACCTTAAATGTTCTACTAAAGCATCAAATATTTCATCTGGTTTATTTAAACTGCGGTAATCACTAACTGCCAATAAATCCCAATAGTTACGACCTATACATCTAGTGCTATTACGCCATGCCAATTTAGCACCATAAGCTAACTCATCATAAGTTTGCCAATATGTTCCTGTTGCTTTTATTTCATTTTTTATATCTGTGAATCTTTGAGTTTCAGATAAATATAACTGACATTCTTTTTGTAATAAAAATAAGAACTCTTGAACTTCACAAATTATTTGATCTGTTTGGTTACTTTTAGTTTTTGATGGATGGGATTTTAAGTTGATTTTTGGGAATTTAATATTTATTTTTTTAATTAAAGATAGCAAGTATTTTACTGTGTCTTTTTTGAAGCCTATCAACAAAAATAATATCTTATTTAGCATTTTATTAATCCTTAATCTTAGAGGATGTTTGAAAAGTATCAGAATTAATCGAGATCCCCCCAACCCCCCTTACAAAGGGGGGCTAAATTCCTCAAAGTCCCCCTTTTTAAGGGGGATTTAGGGGGATCTGCGGGTGTCAGATCCCACACGAGAAAGTTTTCAAACATCCTCTTAGATAAAAGTCGGGGGACTATTACAAAACAGCGGACACAGTGCTAATACGGTTAGATATTAGCACTGTGTTAGAGAATGAGTTAAGTGATTAAAGCTTTTAAGATTCACGTAGTTCACGTAGTGAAGAGTTGAACTGAAGCACAAAATTCCGAACTTCTTAGAGAAATCAGGGATCTGAATAATTACTGATGATATATTATATAGCACATTTTCCCTATGTTTCGGCAGATGATTACAAACTGTATAAGACAAAGCAGGGATCGCCAAAACCATACATTAAACTGGAGTTTGATCAATATATTTGAGAATTCCCTCTTATGGATGCTCAGGCACTTTGGCAACGATACCAAGATTGGTTATATTTACACGAGGGATTAGGACTGTATTTAGATATCAGTCGAATGCGTTTTGATGATGGGTTTGTGGCATCGTTACAACCTAAGTTCGAGAAAGCGTTTGCGGATATGGCAGAATTGGAAAAAGGGGCGATCGCCAATCCCGACGAAAACCGCATGGTAGGACATTACTGGTTGCGGAATCCAGATTTAGCCCCCACCCCCGAACTCACCCAAGAAATAGTTCAAACCTTAGAACAAATCGAAGCATTTGCCGACCAGGTACACACCGGGGCAATTCATCCCCCCAAGGAATGCCGCTTTACAGATATCATTTCCATTGGTATTGGTGGTTCAGCCTTGGGTCCACAATTTGTCACCCAAGCCCTATCCCCCGACCTACCACCCCTACAAATTCACTTTATAGACAATTCCGACCCCACCGGAATTGACCGGGTTCTTGCCCAACTTGGCGATAAACTAGCCACCACTTTGGTATTAGTCATTTCCAAATCTGGAGGCACACCCGAACCTCGCAACGGCATGATTGAGGTTAAACAAGCCTACACAGCCAAAAAATTAGACTTTGCTAAATATGCAGTTGCGATTACCGGACAAGATAGCAACCTGGATCAAGTCGCCAAAGCTGAAAATTGGTTAGCCCGGTTTTCCATGTACGATTGGGTAGGTGGACGTACCTCAGAAATGTCCGCTGTAGGGCTAGTACCTGCGGCATTACAGGGCATTGATATCCGTGCCATGCTGGATGGTGCAAAAGAAATGGATGATGCCACCCGCGTCCCCAATCTCAAAAACAACCCAGCCGCTTTATTAGCCCTTGCTTGGTATTTCTCAGGAAATGGCAAAGGTGAAAAAGATATGGTAGTCCTCCCGTACAAAGACAGCCTGTTGCTATTTAGCCGCTATTTGCAACAACTGATCATGGAATCCTTGGGTAAAGAAAAAGATTTAGATGGGAAGACTGTATTTCAAGGGATTGCAGTTTATGGTAACAAAGGTTCTACCGACCAACACGCCTATGTGCAACAGTTGCGCGAAGGTGTCCCCAATTTCTTTGCTACCTTAATTGAAGTTTTGGAAGATCGTCAAGGAAAATCCGTAGAAGTTGATCCTGGAGTCACTTCCGGTGATTATCTTTGTGGTTTCTTGTTAGGAACTCGTCAAGCATTGTATGAGAATCACCGCGATTCGATTACAGTCACTATTCCTCAAGTTAATGCTCGCACAGTTGGCGCGTTAATTGCATTGTATGAACGGGCTGTGAGTTTATATGCCAGTTTAATAAATGTCAATGCTTATCACCAACCAGGTGTGGAAGCTGGTAAAAAAGCCGCTGCTGTGATTCTGGATTTACAAAACCGAGTCTTAGAAGTGTTAAAAACTCAGAAAAAAGCACTTTCTATTTCTGAACTTGCAGATATGTCCGGCGCTGCTGAGGAAGTGGAAGCAATTTACAAAATTCTCCGTCATTTACACACCAATAATCGGGGTGTGGTGTTAACTGGTGATTTAGCTAAACCTGGAAGTTTAACTGTTTCTCTCGGTTAAAAATTTAGATCCCCTTAATTTAGATCCCCGACTTCTTTAAGAAGTCGGGGATCTTGTTTTGTGGCTATAAATTATCAAAAATATTAAAAGTATCATTAGATAGAGATAAAAAAATAACATATTAGGTAAATATGATAGATACGCTAATAACTTATTTAAGCCAGAAAAAAGAATTTTTAATAAATTCAGTAAATTCAGGAGATTAAATTATGTCCAATATTGTAAAAATATCCAAAGAAGATATTATTTATCACCTCAAAATATCTTGTCAAATCCCTAGTTTGTTAGAAGCGATCGCCACCAGAACAATTATTACAGAAACTGCTAAAAAAGAAAATATTACCATCGAAATAGCAGAATTACAACAATCCGCAGATAGTTTACGATTAGTTAATAATCTACTTAAAGCAGAGGACACATGGCAATGGTTACAAAAACATTATCTTTCCTTAGATAACTTTGAAGAAGTAGCAAATCTCAATCTCCTATCAGCAAAATTAGCTCATCATTTATTCGCTGAAAAAGTTGAACCATTCTTTTATGCTCACCAACTTGATTACAGCGGAGCAGTTACCTATGAAGTCATATTAGATGATGAAGATCTAGCTTTAGAAATATTTTATGCTCTTCAAGAAGGAGAAATTAGTTTTCAAGAAGTAGCTCGTCAATATATCGAAAATCCCGAAATTCGTCGCGCTGGAGGATATCAAGGTATCCGCAAACGTAGTGATTTTCGACCAGAAATTGCTGCCGCAGTTTTTGCAGCTAATCCCCCAGAAATTATTAAACCAGTCATTACACCTAAAGGAGTCCATATCATTATAGTTGAAGAAATTATTGCCCCCGAATTGAATGAACAAATGCGCGTAGCAATTCTCGGAGATTTATTTACCAATTGGTTAAAAGAGCAAATTAATAAATTAGAAATTTTTGCTACATTAGGAGATGAAATAAATTCTCCTCCTTCTCCCATAGAAATGTTTAGTGAAGCTAGTTAAAATTGAAAATAGTTAGATCCCCGACTTCTTAAAGAAGTCGGGGATCTGAGTGAGTATCATCCATCTAAAGTAGTATAAATATCTTTTGAATCGGGATTAAGATAAGGATATTGTAAATTAATTTTGTGCAATGCAAATTGTTCCAAAATAGCTTTCATACGACTTTCAGGATGATTATTCCCCCCTTGCCAAGCAGCAATTAAACCATTAGCAATCATTTGACAACGATTAGTCCCAAAACTTTCTTTTTCTGCCAGTTTATTAGTTGGTTCTTCAGCACAACCTAATCCCGGTGCTAGTTGCTTAGTAAATAACGGTACTTCTTGAGAAAAACTAGCTTGATTTTCTAAATATATCTTTTGTAAAATTGGGTAAATAGTTTTATATTCATGTTTACTAAAATAAAGCACTGCTGAATCATAACGTCTATATTCATCAGGAGCATATAGAGCTTTAAATGAGAAAGCAATGTGCATATTATTGAGTTCTCTAGTCACATTATCCATCACTGATACCGCCCCATCAGGTGATACATTAAAGTAGATTCTAACAATATCTTGATTATCTTGAGTGCCTAGATTAGATACTGCCATATAAAACCCATTTTGGACTAGATTTTTAGGCATTTTGATTGCCACCAAATCACCAACATTAGCTGATTTATCAATTTCTGATAAATATAGATCTCGCTCAATATGCAAAGTCAACCCATTTTTTTGGACTGCTAAACAACCATCTTCTTCTTCATTAACTACTAACCAATTTTTACTCCAATAACCTCCACCTGTATTACTCGTATGGAGTCTTTCATAAAATGCCAAATCCATGCCAAATAAGCTATTATTACTGAGGTTATTTATTTGATTGTCATCACCAAGAGAATCATGCCAAGAACCATTGTAATAAGCACTATAGAGAAAATTACGTAAGTGAATACGCAAATGCTTCTCTTGAATATCTAAGGATAGATTTTTAAACCGAGCGATTACTGATTCTGGCAATTCTAATAATTTGTAATCTGGATGCTTAATAGAATAAAATGATTTAATTTCCAGATGATCAACAATATTTTGCAGTGCTATTTGTAATTCTTTTTGAAGTTGAAAAAGTTGATTATAGATAGAATCTAATACTTGCATATAAGCCTTCCTTCTCTAAACAAGAGATAAATTTTTAGAAGTTATTGTTGAAAATTCCATTCCCAAAATTGTGGGAATAGATGCTTGAGGACGACATAATAAACTTTTAGCAACTTGGAGCATACAAATACCTGAATTATCAAAGGTTTTTTCATGTTGAAGTCTAGCTTGAATAGCTCTAATTAAAGCTAAACCGCTAAACTGCATCACTAATTGTAAGAAATCTGGACGCAATTCTAAAATCTCTGGAAAAGTAGTTAAATAAGCAGTAACTAATGTTGATAAAGAAGGTTGAATCATTGATAAGGGAATCGCAGCTAAACGCAAACATTCCTCAATTGGTATGGTTTTACTAGAGACTATGCTATATAACCAAACTTGCAGATAACTAGCAATTATTGTGCCTAAATCATTAGCAGGATCTCCCCAATTACCTTTTTCCCAATCAATTAGTCGGATGATATTTTTATTTTCAGGTAATTTATCTTCTATTTCTATTTCCCAGTTCAAAGATACAAGAATATTATTAAGTTTGAGATCATTATGGGTGAGACAAGCAGGAGTAAAAGCCTGATTTAATTGTGTAATTGCTTTTCCTAAATTATCGTAACGTTGATAGAGAGTAAAAAACTTTAAACCATCAGCCGGAAGTTGACCAAATATTTCTGGTGTAATTCTATCTAATCCTTTGTTAATATTTTGAGATTTTAAAGAATTTTCAAAGAACTTTTGATAGTTATTATTGTCTATTGTCATGCGATGAATAGCTGCAATAGTTGTGCCAACTACCTGAGCAATTTCCTCCGGAAATTCCTGATCTTTGGCGTAAAATTCAGCTAAGTCTTGATATTGATTTAGATAGTTAAAAACAATGATAGAGTTTTCTAAATCAAAATGAATTGCTTCTGACAAAGATGATCGTAAATGAGTTATTTCTGGGAATTTTTGCCAAAAATCATGAACTCTCCACTCATCTATAAATTCACCTAAAGTTTTACCATTTCGATCATAACGCTCTTGTTTTACTAATAGTTGACGACCATCTGATAAAGTGATTAATAGGTTAAAGTTTTTAGCAGATTTTAATTCGATTTTACTTAGGGACTCCTCTTGTGGCTGACAAATTTTGTTTTCAACAAGGTAATTGAAAACATTTGCAAAACTTATTAAGAATGGCATGATTTCAAATGATAATAATATATGTGTGTGAAATTGCTATTGCTGAGTTAATTTCAGTTTTAGTAAAATCATTAACTTGATAGGTTGGAAATTATTTATTTTCTAAATGTCTTCGTTAATAGTGAAATGGCATCTATAGCATAAATTACTAAGACAAATTCTAGAGCCTTAACGCCATAATTAAGTATTTGATTAGCATTATTATATTCACCTCCAAATACAGATACTGCGTCCAAATTACTTAAATTAATAATAAACTTTTTTTCATCAGTATTCTCTAGATTAGAAATCCTAATGTTTGCCATTTCTTACCTCTAGAAAGATTCGATTTTTGTGGATGCAATTTTATTAACTATCCAGGATTATTGGTAATCAATCTCATGCAAATAACATAGATTAGTTTTTACTTTTACTCCTGGATAGTTATATCGGCTTTGTAGTTAACTACAAAGCCAAGTAATTAGTGTCCGTAGTGAGAATCATTGCTGAAGGATTTAGCGATATGCTTAATACTAGCAATCGCATAGCCATCAACTAAGAATTCTAGATATTTAACACCAAAGTCACCATAAGCACTAAAACCGCTGAAATCGCCACCACCACCATTGATTGATACGGAAGCTGCATCATTCAATTCATTAAGATAGCTTTCAGAATCTGCAAATAATTCAGAACCAGTTGTATTTAGTTGAGAAAGGGTAATAGTTGCCATAATTTCCTCCAAGAAGATTTGTTTTTGTAAGTTAGAATTTGTGAGTCGGTTAAGTTGGTGTTTCCTTAACCGTTACTCCTATTTTTATTCATAAAAAATAGAAAAATCAAGGCTTTGAACCTAGTAAAAAAGACACAAATATCTGAATTCTGTCTTTTATAAAAACTGCAAACTATGGAATTAACCTCCATAAAAAATCGTGTATCTTCAGGTTAATAAATCTGAAAACACACGAAAATAAGTAAAATATTGAATTTTTTCACAGCAGATATTAAAAATCGAATTTGCTTCTTAGGCTATCTGTTGTATCTTTGAGGCTGATTTTCCACTTTTCCATACTACTGTCTAGTTCTTTGAATACTGTTGAAAGATCAGTTGTATTGGTTATATTGGTTGTTGGCGGATTTATTCTGTCTTTTCTCATCACGTAACCACCTTTAAGAGTCTTCATTTCCCAAGGTGTTAGTTGATCCAGAATCGGTTCTGCAAGCCTAATTTCTAATTCAGAAATTGTAATTCTCATTGTTGATTCACCTCCTTGAATGCTCCATTTATATGGAATCAGGCTATAAATTTATCCTGCTCTTATATTCTGGAATAGTATCTGACAAAATAAATGATTTGAAACTAATTTATTAGACAGAATCAAGGGTATTTTGTCTATCAAAACAAAAAAAGCAAAGGAAGTTTCATAAAAGTAACTTCCCTTGCCTTAGATGAATTAAAAACTATCTACCTCTATCAAAAGGTGGAAGTTTCTTTCTAGCTTTAGTAATTAACCAACAAATGCTAACCGAGGTGCAACCGCAGCAGGACGTTCTACACCTTTGAGGTAAGCAAGAACGGTATCAGCATCAGATACTTCAAAAGGATCACTACCACAGTTATCTTCAAAACCTGGTTCAATGAACATTTTTTCAATTTCGCCGTTATTAACAACCATTGCATAACGCCAAGAACGCATTCCAAAACCGATGTTAGATTTATCAACTAACATTCCCATTTTGCGGCTAAATTCTCCACTACCATCTGGTAACAAGAAAACATTTTTAGCGCCTTGTTGTTTGCCCCATTGGAACATTACAAATGCGTCATTAACTGACAAACAAATGATTTGATCAACACCTTGCGCTTTGAATTCTTCAAACAGTTCTTCATAGCGAGGCAAATGAGTAGAAGAACAGGTAGGAGTGAAAGCACCAGGAAGCGCAAATAATACTACTTTCTTACCGGCAAAAATTTCTTGTGTGGTGACATCTTTCCAAGTGTAAGGATTTGGTCCACCGATAGATTCATCCCGCACACGAGTCTTGAATACTACATTTGGAACGTGAGTAATAGCAGTCATAAATACCTCTTTTTTAGATGGAAGATTTTAACTCGTGTTGCTGCTTTTGCTTAGAGCATCAGTAGCTTATCTCATAAATCAGAATAATTCTGATTTAGGAATTAGTCAATAGTCATAAATACTTATTTTATAATGTATTTATTAAAAAATATTAGTTCTTAAAAATGAACGTTATAATAAGAGATTATATTTTTATATAGCTAAGTAAATCCTATGCAGCAAAAAGCTAATGATATTGTCAAAACCTTGAAAACTAGAGGGTTGCGAGTCACACCCCAGAGATTTGGCGTTTATGCCAACCTATTAGCCAGACGAGATCACCCGACGGTTGATCAAATTATGAGAGACTTGAATCATGAAGCACCCACTTCTTCTCAGGCAACCGTATATGCGGCACTTCAGGCACTGCGAGAGGTGGGTTTGGTGCGAGAAGTGCTATTAGAGGAAGGTGTCTCCCGTTATGATGCTAACGTTGCCCCCCACCATCATTTTCGCTGTAACTGCTGTGGTGCAATTGAAGATATCAACTGGAATACTTTCCCGGATATTGATGTCAGTCAATTGCGACAGGGGTTAAAAGTGGAACGGTATGAAGTGACAGTTGAGGGAGTGTGCGATGTTTGCAGCACCCATGTTTGATATAATAATTAACTAGAATTGCATAGGAGTAGACAATGTACGACAGCGATAAACGGAAACTCTTATCAGCATTGTGTCATGGAGCAATTTTTTTTAGTACCACAATTGTCTCCGTTGGCTTACCCATAGCCATACTATTTGTATCAGATGATCCTGTTGTCAAAGACAATGCCAAAGAATCTATCAATTTCCATTTTAACGTTTGGTTATATGGAGCAATTCTGGGAGCATTGTTTTTTCTGTTTGGTTGGTTGATTTTACCATTATTCATCTTGTTTCCACTCGCAGGTTTAGGTTATATCCTCCACTGGGGATTGACAATTTGGGCGCTAATTGGCGTTTTTAGTGATCCTAATCAACCTTGCCGTTATCCGTTTATTTTTCGAGTTTTTTAGCTCATATCAGGAAAGACATGGTAGGTTAATTAATCATAGACCTTTGATTAAACAACTTACCAAAATTAATTCCATGATTTTTTAAGATTGTTTTTTGCAAATTTGTTATAAGCAAATGTCTATCAAGTTGTAAAATATAAAATTGCCCCACAGCTTCATCAACAGTAGGGCAAAAGACAGTTACGCACTGCTTGTAGTTTGTCTGAATAGAGCAAGTTGAAAACTTGCTTTTGTGACGCTTTATTCTGTGTCCATTGTATTATTTTGTCTGCACAAAATTTATGTTTCCTATACATCGCCCTCGTCGTCTGCGTAGCCATACCCAATTGCGTCGGATGGTACGTGAAACCGTTTTAACTACTAACGATTTGATTTATCCATTGTTTGCAGTACCAGGAGAAGGTATTGCCAAGGAAGTCAAATCTATGCCCGGTGTTTATCAACTTTCAGTAGATAAGATTGTTGAAGAAGCTAAGGAAGTTTATGATTTAGGAATTCCGGCAATTATCTTATTTGGAATTCCGGCAGATAAAGACATAGATGCTACCGGGGCGTGGCATGATTGTGGCATTGTTCAAAAAGCAGCAACCGCAGTTAAAAATGCTGTTCCTGATTTAATTGTTATGGCTGATACTTGTTTATGTGAATATACAAGTCATGGTCATTGTGGTTATTTACAAGTTGGTGATTTAACTGGAAGGGTTTTAAATGATCCAACTTTGGAATTATTAAAGAAAACCGCAGTTTCTCAAGCTCAAGCTGGTGCAGATATTATCGCACCTTCGGGGATGATGGATGGTTTTGTGCAAGCTATTCGCGCAGGTTTGGATGAGGCGGGATTTGAAGATATTCCCATTATGTCCTATGCTGCTAAATATGCTTCGGCTTATTATGGGCCATTTAGAGATGCGGCGGACTCAACACCACAATTCGGGGATAGACGCACTTACCAAATGGACCCGGGTAACGCTAGGGAAGCGCTAAAAGAAATTGAGTTGGATATTGCTGAAGGTGCTGATATGCTCATGGTAAAACCAGCTTTGGCATATATGGATATTATTTGGCGCGTCAAGGAAGCTACTAATTTACCTGTGGCGGCTTACAATGTCTCTGGTGAGTATGCGATGGTGAAGGCTGCGGCTTTAAATGGTTGGATTGATGAGCAGCGCGTTGTTATGGAAACTCTGACTGGCTTTAAACGGGCTGGTGCTGATTTGATTTTGACTTACCACGCTAAGGATGCGGCTCGGTGGTTGTAAGTTAGGATATTATCTCACCCTCCAGGCGCAAAGAGTGTTTTTGTGTTTGGGCGTGAGATTTTTTGGTATATTTTAAACTAAACCCTTACTTTACAGCACATTCCATCTGCGTGAGTTACAGCATTAGCGAGCAAGATGCTCGCACTAAGGATTTTATTAATGACCCTAAAGGTGAAATTGTACGGTTATTGACGTGCGATAAAAGTATAACTGCTTCGGCTTTGGTTGCTATTGTTTGGTAGTTTGTAAATGAAGTCTATTTTAGCGATTCCTAGGTCGCGCACTGCTTGCAGCAGCGCAACGCTTACGCACATCCCTAAACCCCTAAACAGCGATTACTAGGTCGCGTTTCGCTATTGCTATCTCACACATCCCAAAACAGCTATATCTTCCCTTGACAAAATATTTTCATACAATTAACATGAAATTATCAAATAATTTGTTGAAATTATCATGTTTAGCCTAAGCGATATTCACCCCTTATCAGAATTTCAGCGTGGAGCAAAGATGTTTCTGGATAAGTTAAAAGAAACTAAATCTCCCATTGTGCTGACTGTGAATGGTAAAGCTGCTGCTGTGGTTCAAGATGCTGAAAGTTATCAAAAACTTATTGATAGACTGGAATTACTGGAATCTGTTGCTAAGATCCGTCAAAGTATAAATGAGTTTAAGCAAGGTGAGGGTATGCCCTTAAATCAAGCATTTGCAGAATTTAAGGAAAAATATGGCATACCGGATTGAGATTTCACCTAGTGCTATTGCTGATATTGAGAGTATTTTCCTGTGGATAAAAGAGGAGTCACAGGAACGAGCTTTTCGTTGGGTGCGGGGATGTTATGAAATTATGCTGACGTTGGAAAATTTTCCCCAACGTTGTTCTTTAGCTATAGAAAGTAGGTATATGGGAATTGATGTTCGACAACTTCTTTACCAAAAACAATTTTTGATTTTATTTACGGTTCAAAACCTTGGGGAAGAGGAAGGAGAGGAAGGAGTTGTATATATTCATCGTGTTCGTCATGGTTCTCAGCAGAGATTGGAAAATATACAGGATTTATTAGGAGATGAGTTATAAAATTTGAGACTCAAAAGCGATTCCTAGGTCGCGCTTCGCTATCGCACTCCTACACATCCCCAAAACAGCGTATAGTTAAATTAGGCTTAAAACTATAAATAAGCAAAAAATGTATGTCTAACTATCAAGAATTGTTACAACAGGCTAAAAATCTGACTCCAGAAGAACAACTTAAATTAGTCGAAAATTTATCTATCTTAATTCGTCAACAATTGAAAATGACATCAAAACCAAAACGTAGTATTTTAGAATTGCGTGGTTTAGGTAAGGAAATTTGGGGAAATATTGACGCTCAGAAATATGTTAATCAGGAGCGTGATTCATGGAATGGTTAAATAAATTACAGGGTAAAATTATAGGTTTAGATACTGCACCGCTAATTTATTTTATAGAAGAAAATCCTATTTATTTAGAAGTTACAGATACTTTTTTTACAGCCATGTATAGAGGTGATTTTAGTGTTGTTACGTCAGTTTTAACTATATCAGAAGTATTAGTTTATCCTTTACGTGCAGGAAATACAATATTGGCTCAACAATATCGTGATATTCTCTTCAATTCTCAAGGTTTAACAACTATTGAAGTTTTACCAGATATTGCTGAAAATGCAGCCAAATTAAGAGCAGATTACAATTTAAGAACACCGGATGCTATTCAAATGGCCACTGCTATTTATGGTGGTGCGTCTTTTTTCTTAACAAATGATATTCGTTTACCTTCTTTACCAGGGTTAACGGTTTTGGTTTTAAATCAGTTGATGAGTTGAGTGTTTTTGAATACAGCGATTCCTAGATCGCGCTTCGCTATCGCAATATTTTCTCTTAACTGGTATAATCATTCCTATAGTTCACTGTTTAAAGAAACTATGCAAATTAAAGAAATGACGGCGGAACAGTTACAAAACCTAATCCGTACTACTGTAGATGAAATGCTAGATGAATACTTCGGTGATCCTGATGAGGATAAGGAAATTAAAGAATCATTCAAGCAAAGTTTATTGGAAATCCGGCGTAAACGTCAAGAAGGAAGACCTACTATTCCTCTAGCCGAAGTTTATAAAAGGTACGGGATAGAACGTTAAATGAGTTATTCTGTAAGTTTTGAATCAGAGTCTATCACTGATTTAGATAATTTAGATCAGGTTGTGCGTCTGCGGATTCTGAATAAAATTCAATGGTTAAGTGTCAATTTTGAGCAGATAACTCCTCTATCTCTTACAGGTCAATGGTCAGGTTTTTATAAGTTAAGAGTGGGTGATTATCGAGTTATTTATGAGTTAGATATAGAAGAACAATTAATCATTATCATTAGAATTGGTCATCGTAGAGAAATTTATTAGATCAACATCCCCAAAAAGCGAACTGCTTGCAGCAGCGCAACGCTTACGCACACTGTCAAAATATAAAATTATGATATAATTCAGTGGTACTATTAAGCAAAAAAATGTATGTCTAATTATCAAGAATTGCTACAGCAAGCTAAAAATTTAACTGCTGAAGAACAACTTAAATTAGTAGCTGAATTAATATCAGTGGTTCGTAATCGCGTTATAGATAAATCAAAAAAGCGTAGTATCCTAGATTTAGAAGGTTTAGGTAAGGAAATTTGGCAAGGTATTGATGCTCAAGAATATGTTAATCAGGAACGTGGAAAATGCAATGGATAGAACAATTACAGGGACAAACTGTGGCTTTAGATACTGCACCTTTTGAATTTATCCAAACATTAAAACTAACAGAATATTTTTTAAAAGAGGTTTTACTACTATAGCCTGGATAACCTTCTTCTAGCTTTTTAACAGAAGTTAAAGGTGGAATTTTTGCATGATTTTGAGACCATTTAATTACTGTTTTTATACTTTGTTCTGGCAGTGCATAAGCTGGTAAGATTTTACAATTTAGCACAGCTAAACTTAAACTAAATGTTAATGCTAAGTAATGTTTTGATTTCATAATTATAGACACTATCTACATCTTAAAAATTTACTCTTGTTCTACGTGATAAACTACCAAATCATCCCCAAATTCAAAACAAAACCCTTTAAAACATCTTCCCCCGAAACCGTAACAGGAGAATCCAAAACCTCAACCTCTTTTCCTGGTCTATAAATCTCCACTTGACGAGATTTACGATTAATTAATATACCCAAACCCACTCCATTATCTATATATTCCCTCATCTTTTCCTGTGTAGTTTTCAAACTATCACTAGGAGAAAGTAACTCAATTACAAAATCAGGACAAATCGGGGGGAACTTTTGTTTTTCCTCATCAGTTAAAGCATCCCATCTTTCCAACTTTATCCAACAAGCATCAGGAGAACGATCTGCACCATTAGGTAACTTAAAACAAGTGGAAGAATCAAAAGCTATCCCAGTACCATCAACATCAGTCCAATTCATTACTTGTTGAGTAATTCTCGCATTTTTATTTCCCGTTTCTCCTCCCGTTGGTGGCATAATAATTAATTCCCCATTTGCAGTTCTTTCAAATCTCAATTCCCGGTTATTTTGACATAGCTGAAAAAACTGATCATCAGTCATATCTATCACTGATTTTAAACTCACAGTTAAAGCATTCATAGCCATATCCCACAATTACAAAAATTATCACTTTACTCAAATCATAAACCAATCTCTCTCTTTCTCCGCGCCTCTGCGCCTCTGCGTGCAAAAAAATCAAAAATAGGCAGGTTTTATACCTGCCTATATAACCCACATTCCGCACCCTCAATCCGATTTTCCACCTCCTGATACAACTCACGTAACCGGTCTAAATTCTCCTCGCTAGTCTCCCAATAACCGCGTCCATTCATTTCCAACAAAGTAGAAACAATCTTGCGGAAAGAATTAGGTTAGTTTTCGCTATCGCATTTATTTATGATTTTGTACCTTCCAATAATTTGTTAGACCTTAGTTTTGGTTGTAGTGTAACAACTTTATGTCCGCTTGAATTTTGCTTTTTTTGTAAGTCCAAAAATATGGCACGCAAATCATAGTTAAAGGACTTAGCGTAGGCTTCTCGAACGTGATGAATTTCTTCTACAATTTCATCTTCCCACATAATTTATCGCTCCATTAATTCGTAAGGTGTACAAATAGTTGGCATTTCATAGCCAAAGTCTAAACTGACTTGAGCCAATTTTTTCTGAATTTGTGCGTTAGCAATATGTTTACAATTCCATGTTAACAGATAATCGATACCATGAATTGTAGCTAGTGCAATATGTATTGCATCTGTGGCAGCTTTAGAAGGTAGGTTACTTTTATTAATAAATTGTTCTGCAAGATTTATAACAGTTTCGTTTATTGATAAAAGTTCAAAGTTTTCCAGCAATTCTAGCCGTTTATTAGCTATTTCTATATCTCCTGCGGCAACTTCATCTAAAACAGCTTGAGAAATGTTTTAACACCTAAAAAGTTTCTTCTGTGGTTTGGAACTACTGCCCGTTATACAGTTTATTATAAAACAGTAAGTTGGCTAACCATTGATTTCTAGTAATTCCATCAGGATGATGATTATCAAATATCATTTCTACTCCATCTATTATAATCATAATCCCTTGATGACGACCATTAATAGAGATTGCATCCCCAGAAACACTTTCATCATAGATATAACTATCGCGTCCTATTCCTGAACCTGTATAAAGTTTTAGCCGCTTTCCCGAAATTCTCTGTGATACCAAGTTTGGATAGCTTGAGCGCATTCAACACATTCCAGATTCTTATATTTGGCAATAATTTCTTTAACTTTGTAGATTTGCTTAATACTAACTGGAATCAAGTTTTCTCCTAAAGAGTCAAAGATAAGTGGTTATTTTATCACTAAAGCGATCGCTGCGGAGCATTTCGCTACACCCACAAAAAGCGAACTACTTGCAGCAGCACAACGCTTACGCACTCACACACATCCACAGCAGTGAACTGCTTGCAACAGCGCAACGCTTACGCACTCCCACACCCCCAAAAAGCGATTCCTACGGAGCGCAACGCTTACGCACTCCCACATCCCAAAAAGCGATTCCTACGGAGCGCAACGCTTACGCACTCCCACATCCACAACAGCGATTCCTACGGAGCGCAACGCTTACGCACTCCCCACATTCCCAAAAGCGATCGCACTCCCAACATCCCAAAAGCGATGACTATCATACAAACTCCTCCGTGTATCAAGAAAGTGAAAGAAAGGTGCTATGCTGGAAAAACGTCAAAAATAAAAACTTAAATTGTATGAAACAGAAAGTTAAACAAACTCATCAAAATGTTGCACAACTTTCTCTGGTATTAGATTACAAAGATGCACTACACCAAATCCGTAACTATTTAGCAGGCCAAATGATAGGCGCTACCCGTGATGAAACTTTACTAGAGGAAGTTATTAAGTGTTTATTTTGCAAGATTTATCTAAAAAAACACCAAAATATAGTAATTAACCCCGATACTAGATTAAGTATTCAACAACAATATCAAAAAACTTTTAGCGAAATTCAGATTCTATTACCTAACTTATTTAATTCTCAAGATAAATTACAGCTAGATAAAAATAGTTTAGAATTTGTTGATCAAAAATTAGAAATACTTGATATTCATCAATGGAGTTATGATCCTTTCGGAGATGCTTATGAAGTTTTTACTAGCTCTATTGTTAAGGGAAAAGAAGGACAGTTTTTTACCCCTCAAAATGCTATTGATTTATTAGTTGAATTAATTAATCCACAACCCGGTGAAACAATTATAGATCCTGCTTGTGGTGCTGGAGGTTTTTTAAACTCAGCAGCACGTCATCTTATTAATTTAGGAATTACATCTGAAGAGGTAAATCAATATGTTTTTGGTATAGATAAAGATAATTATTTAGTTCGGCTTGCCTCAGCTAGATTATCATTATTTACTAAAACATCAGCTAATATATTTTGTGGTGATTCTTTGGCTTGGGATGTAGATAAATCATTACAGGATAAACTTGGTACTTTTGATATTGTTTTAGCAAATCCACCTTTTGGGACTCGAATTGTTGCCGCTTCTAGTAACACTCAAAGAACTTTTGAATTAGGTTATAAATGGCATTTAGATAAAAAATCAGATAATTTTATTAAATCCAATGAACTGCAATCCTCTGTACCTCCACAAGTATTATTTATTGAAAGATGTCTTTCTTTAGTTAAACCTGGAGGACGTTTAGGTATAGTAGTTCCAGAAAGTCTAATTTCTAGTAAAACTTATCGCTATGTTATTAATTATATTGAAGAAAAAGCAGATATCAAAGCGGTTATAGGAATGCCAGAAGAATTATTTAAGGTTTCAGGAAAAAGTGGTACTCATACAAAAACTTGTTTATTAGTCTTACATAAGAAAAAAGAAGCAAATATACAGCAGAAGAATAATATTTTTATGGCTGATGCTAAATTATGTGGACATGATAGCAGAGGACGGAAAAATAGTAGGGACGATCTGCCAACTATTGCCTTAAATTATCATAAATATAGACAGAATAATCTAGTTAATTCTAGTTTAGGGTACGAGGTAGAATTTAGTAAAATTACAGATTACATTCTTGCCCCTCGTTATTATAACCCAGAAATAATTAATGAATTGCAAAGATTGCATAATACCCATGATTTGATTCCCATATCTGAATTAATCTCTCAGGGTTTACTAGATGTAACAACAGGTGATGAAGTAGGTAAAGAAAATTATGGAACTGGTGATATTCCATTTGTAAGAACTTCAGATATTTCTAACTGGGAAATAAAAAGAAATCCTAAACATTGTTTAAGTGAAGAAATTTATCGTTCTCTTGCTGCTAAACAAGATGTCAGAGAAGGTGATATTCTTATGGTGAGAGACGGAACATATTTAGTAGGACACTGTGCTTATATTACGAAATATGATAAGAGAATAGTATTTCAAAGTCACATTTATAAATTGAGAATAAAAGATAATTCTAAATTATCTGCATATTTATTAATAGCAGCTTTAAGTTCCGAACCTGTAATTATGCAGATCAAGGCTAAAAGATTCACTCAAGATATTATTGATTCATTGGGTGATAGACTAGGTGAAATTATTTTACCTATTCCTAAAGACTGTGAATTAAAGGAAAAAATTACACAAATAGTAAAAAGATCCATAGATGATAGAATTGAAGCACGTGAACTCGCTAGACAAGCCTGTGTTGAATTAGTTAGTTAAAAGCGAAAATTTAGTATTTATAAAAGATTGTTGTCTTTATAGTTATTAAAAATCTTTTTTAATAAATTTCTAGTTTCATTTACTGAGCGATTTTGCTGGATTTCATTACCTTCTGAACTAATCCAGCAAATATTTTCTCCACTTTGTATTTGAAGATCAATTACACCTTTAGCTTTTCTAGGAACTATATGACCTACTTGAAACTTAGATTCCCCATGAGTACGATTTAATAATTCATTTTGAAAATCAGTAAACAACAAATTTTCCATTGTTATGGGACATTTGCAAGATTCGGGAATAATTTCCCCTTGTTCAATTATTTTTTCTTTTTCAAGACTCTGAATAATATCTACCGGAAATCCTTTAAATTCTAAAATTTGTGTAATTAATTTGTATTCTATTTCTTGACAATCTCGAACAAAAGCAAACTCTATAGACTCTGGATGTACTTCCCATCTTATTTCACGATTAGTTGGATAGTCTCCTGTTTGACTGCGATCTGTTAAATAGGCTTTAGTTCTTACTTTATTATAAATTTCTTTAAAGAGTTTATAATAATCTGGATTTTTAGTTCCATTTATTAAAAATTTTTCTAAATTAAAGATTTTCAATATCAATTGATGTCTACTGAAATTAATAACTTTTATATTATCAACTTTGTGAATACTATCATCATTTATTTTGTGTTGATAGTCAATCCAATAAAATTTTGTCCAATTTTGGAGTTGAATAAAATTTGTTGTATTTTCCTCTATTTCTAAAAAATTTACTAAATCACTTAATATTCTAATAAATATATCTACACAATTTTCATATTTACTGTATCGTGGATCTTCTAATTTCAAATGTTCAGACCATCTTCTAGTGTAATTAGCAGACCCTCCTTTTTCTCTGACAATTTGAATAAAAAAAGAAAATCTGAATATATCAGTTAAACTGCTAAATATCTGTTGTTCTGTTAAAAATTTCTCAAGTTGCAAACATCTTTTATCTATCTCAGGTTCTTGTTGTAAGATAGGCAAAACTTTGTTACAGAGTGAAATAAGTTTAAACTGTTTTTTCTTAATGCTTGTGTCTAATTTACTTTGTTCCTTGCTCAAATCAATTGCTTTTAGTTCTTCGTCCAGAATAATCTTTACTTGCTCAATAATACTATTCATTGTTTTCAATATTATATTCTGAGAAAAGATCAGAAATAGAAATACCTAAAGCTTTAGCCAGCTTTTCTATATTTTTTAAGGAAGGGTTACGAGTACCTGATTCAATCCCCGAAATATAGTTACGATGAAGACCAGCTTTTTCAGCAAGCTGTTCTTGCGACAAATCTAGTTCTCGCCGTCTTCTCCGAATTGCTTTTCCAAAACGGTATTCAATTTCGTCTTTTATTTTTTCCACATCAACATCTTTAAATACTCAGCAGGGAAAGTCTATACATTATTAGTGGAGTTTTGCACACTATAAGTTTATGTAGTATAATTTTTTATAAAAAAAAGGAGCTATCTAAGCTCCTTTCTATTAGTGATAATTTTTTAAGTCTGAGTGATAGATTCTACTCAATTCCCTCAATCCGGTTTTCTACCTCCTGATACAACTCACGTAACCGGTCTAAATTCTCCTCACTCGTCTCCCAATAACCGCGACCATTCATTTCCAACAAAGTAGAAACAATCTTGCGGAAAGAATGAGGATTGAGATTCATCAAACGCTTTTGCATTTCCTCATCTTTGATGAAAGTTTCATTCGTGTCCTCATAAACCCAGTTATCCACAGCGCCAGCAGTCGCACTCCAACCAGTCGTATTAACCAACCGTTTAGAAAGTTCCCGCACACCTTCGTAACCGTGAGACAACATTCCCTCATACCATTTGGGATTTAACAACTTAGTCCGCGCATCTAAACGCACAGTTTCTGATAAACTTCTCACCTGTGCATTCGCAGTAGTTGTATCTGCAATGTAAGATGCAGGTTTCTTGCCATCTGCACGCAGACTTGCTACTAACTTAGTCGGATCAGAGTCAAAATAATGGGAAACATCTGTTAAACTGATTTCCGAAGAATCGAGATTCTGGAAAGTTGCATCAGCAGTTTTCAAAGTAGTTTCAAAAATCTCCCGTGACTCATCCATAACCCCAGGATTATCAGAATTGAAAGAGAAAGATTTGCGCTTCAAATACATTTCTTGCAACTCAGCTTCACTATCCCAAGTGCTATTCTCCACCGCAAGGTTAATATTAGAAGAATAAGAACCGGAAGCATTAGAGAAAACGCGAGTTGCAGCTTGACGCAGATTTATCCCCATTTCCTCCGCTTGTTTCAAAGCGTGCTTGCGGACAAAGTTCATTTCCAAAGGTTCATCAGCTTCAGCAGCCATTTTCACACCTTGGTCAAGTAAGTTCATTTGGTTAATGAACAAGTCGCGGAATACACCAGAACAGTTAATTACCACGTCAATTCTAGGACGACCCAACTCTGATAAAGGTATCAATTCCAACTTATTCACCCGTCCCAAAGCATCGGGAACTGGACGCACACCAATCATCCACATAATTTGGGCGAGGGATTCACCGTAGGTTTTGATGTTATCTGTACCCCAGAGGACACAGGCAATGGTTTCTGGCCAGTTTCCTTCATTTTCTGACTTGTTCCGTTCCAACAACCGATCCACGACGATTTTCGCAGATTGAACGGCGGCAGATGTGGGGATAGATTGGGGATCTAAAGCGTGAATATTTTTACCAGTGGGTAATACGTCAGGATTACGGATAGGATCTCCACCGGGACCAGGGAGAATATATTCACCGGCTAAACCTTGGAGAAGTCCACCCAGTTCGTTATCTGCACAAACTTGTTTTAAGCAGAATTCCAAATATTCAAACAGGGGTTTTAACGCAGAGGTATCAACTTTGGTGTAACCTGATTGATGCAGTGATGCTACCCAAGGTTCTTTTCTACCCATGTACAAGAAATTCAACTTGGAAACCGCGATAACTCGACCTTCTGCGTCAATTTGTTCTTGAACTAAGGCTGTAACGGCCGCACGGGTAGCGAGGGTGATATCTTGTAATAGTTGCACGTCTGCCAAAATGCCGGCATCGTTGTTTCTGTAGATATCTTCAATGGTGCGTCCCAGACTTCTGGCAATAATTCCGGGTAAACCTTGAATTTCTTCCTCTTGTCGGTCTAAACTAGCTATATTGACCAAAGTGGCGATCGCTTCTTCAGCACTAGGAGGCTTACCAATCACGTGCAGTCCACAAGGTAACAAGCGTGATTCAATTTCCATCAACCTGCGATAAACGCTACCAACAATGTTATCCCGTTCTTCCGAGGACATATCCTTAGAATCGGTTTCTGGTAACTCAATATCCTTGTCTAAGTTGACAATGCGGCATTTATCCATGATGGAATTGACAATGGAAACACCGCGTCCCGTGTCTTTCAAAGTTTGGTAAGAAGCAATTAACTCGCTGAGTTCCTTCAAACCCTTGTATAAACCAGCATTTTCCGCAGGTGGTGTCAGGTAAGAAATTGTTTCCGCGTAACTGCGACGTTTGGCAATTGTGGCTTCACTGGGGTTATTAGCTGCGTAATAATACAGGTTAGGAATTGAGCCAATTAGTTGATCTGGGTAACAATCACCAGACATTCCCATTTGCTTACCGGGCATAAATTCCAACGAGCCATGAGTCCCAAAGTGTAACACAGCATCAGCGCCCCAAATCCGTTCTAGATAGGTGTAATATGCTGCAAAACCGTGATGGGGACTTGCGGAACGGGAGAATAACAACCGCATGGGGTCGCCTTCATAACCAAATGTCGGCTGGACTCCAATGAAGACATTACCAAATTGTTTCCCATAAATCAACAGATTTTGTCCATCGCTGTTGAGGTTTCCGGGAGGTGGTCCCCAGTTTTCTTCTAAGCGTTGGGAGTAGGGTGTCAGTGCTTCATATTCTGGCACGGACATTTTGTAAGCGACGTTAAGTTCAGGGCTGTTGTATTGTGCTTGTGCGTCGTGGATGACTTGTTCTAGCAATTCTTGGGCGTTTGCAGGAATGTCTTGCACGTCGTAACCGTTGTTTCTGAGTCCTTGTAAAACCTCGAAGATAGAACCGAATACGTCTAAATATGCGGCTGTACCTACGTTACCTTTGTCGGGAGGGAAGCTGAAAACGGTGATGGCAACTTTCTTGTCTAATTTGGGTTTGCGGCGGAGATTTGCCCATTTTAAAGCCCGTTGAGCAACTATTTCAACTCGATCTTGGAGTGCGATCGCTCTGCCGGTTGCCCCATCTTTACCTGATAGGATGATCGGCTCAATTGCGCCGTCTAGTTCGGGTATAGCAATCTGTAAAGCCACTTGAATGGGATGTAACCCCAAATCGCTATCTAGCCATTCTTCCGTAGTCTGGAAGACCAAAGGCAAGGCAACCATGTAAGGACGATTTAACTGTTTTAAGGCTTCAATAGCTTTAGGATGATCTTGTCTAGCGGGTCCGCCGACTAAAGCGAAACCAGTTAAAGATACCACCGCATCTATTAACTGCATTTTTGTAATTGGTTCATAGAAGTAAGCTTCTATTGGTTTAGAGAAATCCAAACCACCTGCAAAAACAGGGAGAACTCTTGCCCCTAAAGATTCCAATTCCTGCACAATTGCCACATAATGGGCATCATCGCCGGTAACGAGGTGAGTCCGTTGTAAAACCAAACCTACACAGGGTGCAAGGGGGTCTTTCAGGTTACTAGAAATGTCCTTGCGAGCAGAATACCAGTTCAGATATTCTCGCACATCCTCAAACATAGTTGGCGCTAAAGGATGCCAAATTCCCATGTCGGGATAAACAACTGGCGCTTCATACTTAGCAGCAGCAAAGCTTTCTTTTTCTACGCCTTTCAATACGTATTTATCAGCCAGCATCAGCAAGAAGTTTTCCAGGTTTTCGGCTGAACCACCTAGCCAATACTGAAAACTGAGCATGAAGTTTCTCGCGTCTTGTGCTTTTTCCATGGGGAGGAATTTCAGCACTTGGGGGAGTGTCCGCAACAACTTCAACATTCCGTCTTGGAAACCAGCGCCAGATTTTTCTTTGCGCTTCTTCATGAAGTTAGCAATGACGCTCTTGGATTGTCCTAACTGCGCCAAAGAGAAGCTACCCATTTTATTGAGGCGCATAACTTCGGGCATGGAGGGGAAGACAACGGATACATCTAGGTTATCACGATGGGGTTCAACTGCGGCAACTACTTTCTGTGCTAAGTCTTCAATAAAAATTAGAGAAGCAATGAATATATTAGCACTGGCTATATCGCGTTTCAACTCCTCATAGTTTTCAGAGTTGCGTAGTTCTTCAATCAAGTATCCACTGATTTCTATGGCAACGCTGGGATGATTAGCGTTAATTTCCCGTACCGCTTGCGATAATGCACTTTGGTATTGGGATTCTAGCACGACATAGACAACCTTGATTAATTTACGTCCCCGTAAATCGTCAGGTGCAATATGTCGAATCGTGGACTTGACTTGGGTAAACATTCAAATAAGCTCCTTTAAGGCGTGTTCTCATGAAGTTAGTCGCGGCTAATATGGCCGTTTGTAACTGCAATTATTTTCGGCAATAAGAGTTTTTTAGCAGAAAACTCGGATTCTGTGGGGGTTTTGTCCTATATCTGACACAAAATGATATAGAAAACAACATATTTATTCATGAATCTTAACAAAGAATACAGGTTCTCTCACCTGTTTTTAAATTTTGTTTACATAACTGTATAGAAGAGTATAAATATATAAAAAATTTGTAATCAAGTATTGATACTGGTAAGTATTGTGATATTTTATTTTTTAGTTGGGCGATAGCGAAGCACTCAGTAGGAATCGCTCCTAGAGCAGCCATAGCTATATTGGTCGTCCATTACCGAATAAAATTTATGGGGTAATCATGTCGTACAGAAACGGAAATTACTGTGCTTTCTATGTTGCTGAACCGTTCAGCGAAAGTATGTTAGGCGCTCATGCAACCCCGGATTTTGTTTACTACAATTTGCTGAGAACATGGAAAGGAAAGGATGAATCATTTCCTTTCAACAACTCACATGACAAAACCTATAGCGTTCGTGATGGTAGTGACTGGGAGTCAACTTTAAAGCCAAGACTTCAAGAGCGCCTCCGAAACTCAAAGAATATTATTCTGTTTCTCAGCGAAAGAACAGTAAACTCTCGCGCTCTGAGAGAAGAGATAGATTACGGAATAAATAAGCAGGGGCTACCAGTAATTGTTATCTACCCTGACTATGACAGCAAGGAAAGCCTCTTGCTCAACGGCTCACTAATAAAGCAAGAGATTAAGAATTTATGGGATAAGCTGCCTGTATTCAGAGACTCAATGAATAAAGTTCCAACTTTACATATTCCGATGAAAAAAGATCTTATCTCTACATCACTGAAAGATAGTGACTTCATGGTAAACACAAAAAGAGAGCCGGATGTGTATATCTTCACTAATTAACTCTTGATCGACAAGATGTTAGGAAAAAAATTAAAAGTTATGGGGGGTGTTCTTGGCAAAAGTTAATATTTTTGATAACAGAATTATCAAAACATTTTTAGAATATACGTCGGGAATAGGTACATTTCTTTCTCTTGTTTTGATATTTCTTGATATACCCGCTGAAAAAAAGCTGGGGCTGGGTGGCATTTTTGTACTGCTATTGATGCTCATATATGCCTTACTCTGGTTTAGATCCAATAATTTGGAAGAAGTGGAGCTAAACATTGAGGGAACTACTGTCACTATAAAAACAGGTGATATATTTAAGCAATTGGGTTTCAAGGTCATTGCATTTAATGAGTATTTCGATACCCAGGTCGATAATAAAATAATATCTGAACAGTCACTTAATGGTATATTTATTAATAAGCATCTTTCTATCTCTACAGTCGAGCTTGATAGGTACATAGAAAAATATCCGTTTGATTATGATGAAGTTCTAGGGGAGAACAAAACCAGGAAATTTGGCAAGAAAATGAAATATAGTATTGGAACCATCTGCGTTCACAAAGACTATATTTTGACAGCGTTCTCAAAATTTGACGAAAAAAATAGAGCATGGCTAACCATGCCAGAATATCTAGGATTTTTAATTACCTTCTGGGATAATGTTAATAAGGTCTACGCCCAGAAAAGTGTTTCAGTTCCTGTTTTTGGATCAGGAATAACGCGCATCAAGGAACACAGAAATATCAGTGATGAAGATTTGCTTAAGATAATGCTCTGGACATTCAGAATTAGTGAAATGCGATTTAAGTATCCAGCAAAACTTACTATTGTCATACACAAGGATAAGATAAAGAAAATAAGCTTGTTGGATATAAAATCGGCTAGAAATGGATTGTAATTACAATAAATATTAATACGCAAAAAGGTGGTAGCTATATTTTCAGTGCGATCGTTTAAAATGGGGGTTGTGTGCGATCGCTGTTTGGGGATGTGGGGTACGATTTTTTAAAGTTAGGGTTGTGTGCGATCACCGTTTGGGGAATGTTGGGGTGCGATTATGATTTTTTTGTCAGAATCAGGATAACCAGGATTAAAGGATTCACAGGATGTTATTTAATAATTGTTGGTGAAAATTTGGGGATGATTTTGTTTATTCTGATATGGCTAACGCCACGCTACGCTATCAGACAATTACAACATTAACTACCAACAAACAAATGAGCAATTACATCCTGTACA
The DNA here is from genome assembly GCF_009711925.1 of Dolichospermum sp. UHCC 0352. Classification (NCBI taxonomy): domain Bacteria; kingdom Bacillati; phylum Cyanobacteriota; class Cyanophyceae; order Nostocales; family Aphanizomenonaceae; genus Dolichospermum; species Dolichospermum sp. UHCC 0352. The sequence continues at coordinate 39,386 of NZ_VIKY01000057.1, forward strand.
TCCTCAAATCCTGGACATCCTGATTCAGACAAAAAATCCGCGTTTATCTGCGTTTATCAGCGTTCACTCCTGAATCAAGAAAAATAGGCGATCGCTGTTTGGGGATGTGGGGTGCGATTGTTTAAAATTAGGGGGTTGTGTGCGATAGCGAAGCACGACCTAAGAATCGCTGTTTGGTAATGAGTATTAAAAAATTAATTTATTGAACGATATAATATAAATAAGAATTAGATTTTTCCAAAGCACAAACAGAGTAAACATCATGCAAGAACAATTAACCGACTATCAACAAGAACTAACAGAACGCATTTCTCATGTTGTAGATAAACTATTTCGTGGTAGTAGTTTCTACATGGTGAAATTAGATCAATATGAAATGACTGAAATGTTGATAGAATTATTTAGCAGATTTTCCCCAGAAGAAATGAGAGCAATTAAAGAACATGATTTAACCAGAAGGATTGGTAAAATCTTAACATTAGAAGCTGTTGCCGGGACATTAAACGATTTAACACCAGAAGAAATAGCAATTTTTGATGCAGCAGTAGCGAGAAAATAAACCCATGAATTTTTTACTTGATTCAAATATTGTTAGTTATGCGTTAAAGAAAAATATAACTATAAATAATAAATTGAAAGAGTTAAGCTTTCTCGGTGCAGAAATATTTATTAGTTGTATAACCTACTATGAAATTAAAAGAGGTTTGATATCTCTCAATGCTACTAAACAATTAGTAGATTTTCATGGATTTTGTAATGATTATCCTGTATTATTGTTAGAGGATGTTTGAAATTATTGAAAAATCCTGTGAAATTCATGCAAAATTAAAATCCAAAGGTACTCCTATCCAAGATGCTGACATTTTAATAGCAGCTACAGCAATTGTCCGGGATTTAATTCTCGTTTCTAATGATTCTGATTTATTAAGAATTGAAGAACTTAAATTAGAAAATTGGTTATGATAAAAATTCAGGAATAAGTTGGGAGAGCGATAGCGTTCGCGGAGCGTCCCGGAGGGAACTAGCGCTGCTGCAAGCAGTTCGTTTAAAATTGGGATGTTGGGGTGCGATCGCCATTTAGGAATAAGTTGGGAGTGCGATAGCGTAAGCGCTGCTGCAAGCAGTTCGTTTAAAATTGGGGTTGTGTGCGATAGCGAAGCGCGACCTAGGAATCGCTATTTGGGGATGTTGGGGTGCGATCGCGTACAGCGCGACCAAGGAATCGCCAATCTTGTAGTGCCAGGATACTACGAAGAACCGTTTGCTATGATTGAGATTAATTCTACAAATATTATAGTAACTATGAAGTGGCGAGTCATACTTGAACCTGATCCAGAAACAAGCGAATGGGCAATTTGGTGTCCAGAACTCCCTGGATGCACCTCTGCCGGTGTTACACAAGAAGAAGCCCTTAATAATATAAGAGAAGCGATCGAGCTTTATTTACAGCCCGATACTATTCAACTTCTTCCTGGAGCAGTAATCCGTGAGGTTATGCTCGGATGACTCGACTCAGGAGTAATGAAGGCTGATGATGTTGAACGCATATTACGTAAACATGGCTTTGAACTGATATCTCAGAAAGGTAGTCATAGAAAATAGCGTAGTCAAGCTCAAGACACCCAAGTTATTGTGCCTTTTCATCAAGGCAGAGACTTGCCCACTGGAACATTACGTAACATTATGGTTACAGCTATGATCCCAGAGGAAGAGTGGAAATCTCCTTAGAAGTCAACCAGAGGGGGCAATAGTGCAAGCTATAACTTGTCAGTTCGCCGTTTAGGATGTTGGTTGGGAGTGCGTAAGCGTTGCGCTGCTGCAAGCAGTTCGTTTAAAATTAGGAGTAGTTGTAAGCGATAGCGAAGCGCTCCGTAGGAATCGCTGTTTGGGAGAGCGTAAGCGTTGCGCTGCTGCAAGCAGTTCGTTTAAAATTAGGGTGGTTGTGTGCGATAGGAAGCGCGACCTAGGAATCGTCTGAATAATCTATAACTTGTGGCATAATCATAATGTAAATTTTAGGAATAGAAATTTAAAATTTAGTATAATAATGAATAAGTTGGAATTTACTTGGGATTCACAAAAAGCCGAGAGTAATATTCAAAAACATGGGATTTCTTTTGAAGAAGCAAAATCTGCCTTTATTGATGATAATGCTCGTTTAATTTATGATCCCGATCATTCTCAAGATGAAGATAGATTTATTTTATTAGGAATCAGTGTTTATTATCGCCTTTTAGTTGTTTGTCATTGTTATCGAGAAAATGATGCAATAATTCGGATTATTTCAGCCAGAAAAGCAAATAAACTAGAACACAAACAATATCAGGAGTTCCTATGAGAGAAAATTATGATTTTTCTAAATCCGTTAAAAATCCCTATTCTAAACAATTAAAAGAACAAGTTACAATTGATTTAGAAAAGGATATAATTCAATACTTTGAAGAAATAGCTCAAGAAACAGGTATTTCTTATTTGAATTTAATTAATCTTTATTTGCGTGAATGTATGGAAAATAAACGTAGGTTATCGTTGATAGAAAGCAACAATTAAATCTGTATAGTGCGATCGCTGTTTGGGGATGTTGGGGTGCGTAAGCGTTGCGCTGCTGCAAGCAGTTCGTTTAAAATTAAGGGGTTGTGAGCGATAGCGAACGCATTGCGTCCCGGAGGGAACTAGCGCGACCTAGGAATCTTTTAGAGTAATTTTTCATACATTAATTTACCTATATTTACGTTTAGCTACTGGTAATTTTTAGATACATAGCCATGTGATTATGTATCTACAGCAGCTTGATCTAAAGATTAGTTTCCACCAAATTATGATCTAAGATTAAACCACCTTGCTCTGTAATTTTTTTCGCTGCATCTAAAAGATACTCATAATAGGTATGAGCAATAATGGATAATTGCTTACCAGCAGGATAAACCATATACCAAGTGCGTTTAATGGGAAAGTGCTGGACATCTAAAATGCTAAATTCCGCAATATCCGTGAGTAAAGTATGACGAGATAATACGGATATACCTAGACCACCAGCGATCGCTTGCTTAATCGCTTCATTACTCCCCAATTCCAACTTCACCTTCACTTTTACCCCATGTTCCTCAAATAGACTTTGGACAGCGCTGCGAGTTCCTGAACCCGGTTCACGCATAATAAACAGTTCATCACCTAAACGTTCAATAGGAATATTTTTTTCCTTCGCTAAGGGATGATTAGCTGGTGCAAAAACTACTAAAGGATTTTCTAAAAATGGCTGAAAACTGACATCGAAATGATCGGGAATCTGACTCATAATATACAAGTCATCTAAATTACTCATCATCCGATCTAAAATCAGTTCATGATTTGTGACTTGGAGAGAAATATCAATCCCAGGGTAAAGCTGACAAAAAGGCCCCAACAATCTGGGAATAATATACTTTGCTGTGGTAATTGCTGCCAGCCTTAATTGTCCTTGCTTTAGTCCTTTTAAATCTGCAATCGTCATTTGAAACTTGTCCATAGTCTCAAAAATTTGCCGACAAGTAGCAAATAATTCCCGTCCTGCTTGTGTCAAATATAAACGCTTTCCTACCTGTTCAAATAATGGCAAACCTACGGATTTCGTCAACTGTTTAATTTGCATGGATATGGTAGGTTGAGTCAAAAACAACTCTTCCGCAGCGCGTGTAAAACTACCATGCCGGGCAGCAGCCTCGAACACCTTCAACTGGTGCAATGTCGCTTGGTTCAAGCCGATTCTCCTCTGATAACAATTTTTATATATAATAATATAGTATTCTGTAACACTAATAAAATTTTGAGTGTTATTTATACAAAGTTCTCAAGTCCAATCTTAAATCTCTCACATAAAAACAAAAATCTATAACTGAAGATTATCCAGAAATTTTCTGTCTTTGGGCTTCATATAACATTAAAGCAGCAGTGATTCCTACATTCAAGGATTCCACCCCAGGATTAAGAGGAATTTTTACTTGAATATCTGCCAACGCGGCTAAATCCGCTGATAATCCTGCCCCTTCGTTACCCAATAATATTAAACTAGGTTTACACCAATCTACCTGCCAATAAGTTAAATCGGCATGAGGTAAGGTAGCTACTACCTGCATTCCTGCTTGCTGACTTTGTTGAACTGTGGCTTTCAAATCTGCACTTACAGCCATATTCAAACGAAACCATTGCCCAGCAGAAGCGCGTAAAACCTTGGGATTATCTAAGTCTACACTATCTTCACTTAACCACAAACCTGATGCACTTGCCGCTGCGGCTGTGCGAATCATCGTTCCCAAATTACCAGGATCTTGGACAGTTTCCAAAGCCAGAACTAAACCAGTAAACGGAATTTGTCTTGCTTGTGCTTCTCGTTGAGCTATCGCCACTATACCATCAGGATTGACAGTTGTTGCCATTGCTGCTAAAACTTCTGGACTAACAATTTCAACACGATAGCATTGACCACAAATAATTTCCCACAATTGGGGATGGGTTTCCTGCCATTGAGGAGTGCAACATACCGCATCTAAAGGATAGCTAACCGCACAAGCTTCTTCTAATAAATGCGTTCCTTCCAATAAAAAAAGCTGTTGCTTATTTCTCTCCTTGGTGGAGTGCAACTTGCGGATTTGTTTAACTAGGGAATTTCGTAAACTTGTTAACACAATCTTAGATTTGAAATTTCGGATTTGAGATCAATCCAAAATTGATATACTGGTATGCGGAACCCGGGACTTGAACCCGGAAGCCCGTGAAGGCACTAGAACCTGAATCTAGCGCGTCTACCAATTCCGCCAGTTCCGCTGGAATTGAATCTTATTTACAATTTATCATTATGTCCTAATCATTTTCATTTGTCAAGAAAAAATTTGCCAGAATAGACATCTAGCTAATCCCGATTTTTCCAATCAAACTGGCATACCGCATGATAGAATCTAACGACTTTATGGCATTTGACAACTTCAAGAAAAATCTTCCCGCTTTTAGCTAGATGATTGTCGAGATAGAATCAAAACCAACATCAAACCTTTATAATTACTTACTTTTGGAGGTAGGCTTATTAATTCTTCTAGCAGCTTACCAGATGCCAAATCTTCACTAGAAGCAGACTCCTCAGTCTTGCAAATCAGTGGAGGGCATTCTTTGGGCGGTCATGTAAACATTAGCGGGGCTAAGAATTCCGCACTGGTAATCATGGCGGGAACGTTCCTCTGTTCCGGCGATTGTCGCATTCGCAACGTTCCTTTATTGGCGGATGTAGCGCGAATGGGACAAGTTCTATCAGCTTTAGGATTACGTTTAAATAGAGAAGGGGACATTTTAGATGTTGATGCGCGGGAAATTACCACATCTAAAGCCCCTTATGAACTCGTTACCCAACTGCGAGCCAGTTTTTTTGCCATTGGTCCAATTTTAGCCCGACTAGGAGTTGCACAAATGCCCTTGCCGGGTGGTTGTGCCATAGGGGCTAGACCGGTAGATTTGCACGTCAGAGGACTGCAAGCAATGGGCGCAGAGGTGCAAATTGAACATGGTATTTGTAATGCTCATGTTCCCGGAAATAATGGTAGGTTAAGAGGCGCGAAAATCTACTTAGATACTCCCAGTGTCGGTGCGACGGAAACCTTGATGATGGCTGCTACTTTAGCAGATGGAGAAACCATCCTTGATAATGCTGCCAGAGAGCCAGAAGTAGTTGATTTAGCTAACTTCTGCAACTCAATGGGAGCAAAAATTCAAGGTGCGGGAACAAGTACAATTACTGTAGTTGGCGTACCTAAATTACACTCAACCGACTATACTATTATTCCTGATCGCATTGAAGCAGGGACTTTGTTAATCGCTGGGGCAATTACCCGTTCTGAAATACTTCTATCCCCAATTGTACCGGATCATTTAATCCCAGTTATTGCTAAATTGCAAGAGATTGGCGTGTCAATTATTGAGGAAGGAAAAGATTGCTTACGGATTTTACCAGCGAAAACTCTCAAGGCTATAAATATTGATACCTTGCCTCATCCTGGGTTTCCCACGGATATGCAAGCACCTTTTATGGCTTTACTAGCTGTAGCAGAAGGTGACAGTATCATTAATGAATCAGTCTTTGAAAATCGCTTGCGTCATGCTTCCGAATTGAATCGTTTGGGTGCAGATATCCGTGTTAAAGGTAATACTGCTTTTGTGCGGGGAGTGCCAATGTTATCAGGCGCACCAGTTATAGGTACAGATTTAAGAGCTTCCGCAGCCTTAGTTATCGCCGGATTAGCAGCATCTGGAACAACAACAGTGCAAGGATTACACCATTTAGATCGGGGTTATGATCGTCTGGATCTGAAGTTGCAGCAATTAGGAGCAAAAATTATTCGTGTAAATGAAGCGTCAAAAGATGCAGATTTACTTGTTAATAACATTAATCCCCCAGCCTCAGTTTCTATCTAAGGTTTGAGTATTTTGTTGTTGTAAACTTAATGGCGATCGCTCTCCGTATTGTGCGAAGTGCGATCGCTTTTGGCTATTGATTAAATTTGACAAAGTTGCTAAAATCCTGGACATCCTGATCCGGCTTGCACCACGCTAGGCTATCAGACAATTTCACCATCTATTTCCCCCTTTCCCGATGATTAGCAGCTTGTAATAATAAAGATTCAGCAAAAGAAATTGCCTCATTTGCCGATTTACCACCAGCTAACTGAGCCAATTCTTCCCGACGAGTAGTTAAATTATCCAAACTTGTCACCCTCACCACAGTCCGCTGTTCATCATTACTATTTCTGGCTTTATTAATAACTAATTTATCAACGCGAAAATGACGATCTGCCATTGCGGCAATTAAAGGTTGATGAGTTACACATAATACTTGATGTCCTTGACTAAGTTGGTGCAATTTTTCCGCTATAGCTTGGGCAACTCTACCAGAAACTCCCACATCAATTTCATCAAATATCATTGTTCCCACTTCATTTCCTTGATGGAAACAAGCTTTTAAAGCTAGTAAAAAACGGCTCATTTCTCCACCAGAAGCAATTTCTGTTAATGGTTGAATAGGTTCACCGGGGTTAGGACTAAACATAAAAGTAATTTTATCTGCACCTGTAGCTGCGGGAGAAATGGGGACAATTTCTACTTTAAATTTCACCTTATCCATCGCTAACGGCTTGAGTTCAGCTAATAACCGAGATTCTAAATTAGCCGCAGTTTGCCGCCGTAATTGGCTTAATTGGTGACTAATTTGTTGGAGTTCTTGTAAAGATAATTGTTCTTGTTGTTCTAAAGTTTCGATAGATTGTTCACTATTATTTAATTCAGCTAATTCAGTTTGAATACGTTCATAATAAGAAATAGCTTCTGTCAGAGTCGGTCCATATTTGCGACAGATTTGTTTTAATTCCCGTATCCGTTCATCCACCTCTTCCAACCGTTGCGGATCTGCTTCTAACCCTTCTCCATAAATACTAATTTGTCTCCCCACTTCCATTACCGCTGCAACGGCATCTCGCACCAATTCCAACAAAGATTGTAATTGAGAATCATACTCCACCATGTGAGTTAATGTCATCTCTCCATCGGCTAATAAATCAGCAGCAGTCCGAGTTTCCTGATCATCTTGATACAAAGCCTGATAAACTTTGTAACTCATTTGTTGTAAATCCACAACATGATTCAGGCGTTCCCGTTCTTGATTTAATTGTTCCATTTCCTGGGCATCATCAAGATTAGCAGCGCCCAATTCTTGGACTTGATATGTTAATAAATCCAATTGTTGCAGCCGTTCCCGTTCCGATGTCCGGCGTTTTTCCAGCGCTTGCCGGGCTTGTTGATATACAATGAAAGCAGCAGCGACATTTTGGCGTTTGTGCAACAAAGCATCACCACCATATAAATCTAACCAATCTCGAACTTGGGCAGATTGTCCCACCTGTACGGTTTGCCCTTGTGCCGTAATTTCTACCAAACTATCCCGTAATCCTGCCATTAAGGGGCGATTTACCAGTACCCCATTCACCCGTGACCGACTGCGGATATTACTGGTAGTAGTGGCAATTTCTCGACTAATGATCACAGCATGATCATCGGTTAAATCAATTTCTTGTTCACTCAACCAAGCTGCTAGGGGCGGAGTAACGCTAAAAGTCGCCTCCACTATAGCGCGATTTGTGCCAGTTCTAATCACCCGACTAGAGACTTTACCACCTAAAACCGCATCAATAGCATCTAATATAATTGATTTTCCTGCGCCGGTTTCTCCCGTCAACACATTCAAACCCGCACCAAAATCCAATTCCAAATGATCAATTAAGGCGAAATTTTCAATTCTTAAATATAGCAGCATTTAAATAATCCTTACTATTGCAGATTTCCCCGGTTTCAAATTATGTTTCGCGCAAAGGCACAAAGAAGCAAAGGCGCAAAGGTGAAGATTTTTAATTTTCCTTTTTTCTACTTCAATATGGCTATCAGCAACGCTCAAAACTTAGAGGTGTAAGGGTTTAGTTCAGGCTTTACCCTACCTGTAGAATCAAACTTAGGCTATGGGAAACATAGTAATGGTTGTATCTCCACTCCCAGCCGCTAATATTTTACCATCTGGACTAAAAGCAATTGAGTAAATTACAGAATCGGTACATTTTACGCTGGAAATTTCTTCTCCACTAGCGACTGACCATAATTTCACTGTTTTATCTTTACTAGCGCTCGCTAAAATTTGTCCATTGGGACTATATGCAACGGAACAAATATGATCAGAATGTCCTGATAAGGTTTTAATTTCTTGACTAGTTTCTAGATTCCAAAGTTTAATAGTTTTGTCTTGACTACCACTAATTAAAGTTTTTCCGTCGGGACTAAATGCTAGAGAAGTAATCCCTCCAAACCAATCAGAATGTCCTGTTAATGTTTTCACTTTATTTTCAGCTAATTGTAAAATCTTGATAGTTTTATCATTACCACCTGCACTACTAGCTAATAGTTTACCGTCGGGACTAAAAGTTACAGATAAAACATCATCGGTATGACTTTTGAAAGAGTAAACTTCTTTTCCTGTTTCTAATGACCACAGTTTAACTGTTTTGTCTTTACTCCCACTTGCTAAAATTTTTCCCAAGGGACTAAATGAGACAGCATTAACTCTTTCTTGATGTCCTGTAAAAGTGAAAATTTCTATTCCTAGATTTACATCCCACAATTTAATAGTTTTATCATCACTGCCACTTACTAAAAATTTACCATCTGGACTAAAACCTAGGGAATTAATCCCTCTAGACCAAGAATATTCCCCATGTCCTGCAAAGGTGCGATGTTGCTGAGTTGCTAAATCCCACAATTTAATTATTGTATCATCACTTCCACTTGCTAAAAATCTACCATCAGGACTAAAAGCGACAGAGAGAACTTTATGTTTATGTCCTTTGAGATTACTGAAAAATACTAATTTTCCTGTTTTGTCATCTGTTATAGATGTGGTAGGAATTACTTCTAGTGTTTCTTGATAATTATCTGATTCTTTTATACTTGATTCATTTGCTAACTGTGACGGGTTAAACCAAGGATTTAATTCCGTTAATACATCTAATGTTTTCAACGATTTGTTAATAGAATTGCTAATAGAATTTAAGTTATTAGTTGTGGAAATTTCTGCTTTTTCTTGACTTGCTGTTTCTGGTATTGGATTTGTTTGGGAATTTGATTTATTTTCTACCTGTAACGGTTGTACCAAAGCTGTGAATAAACTATCTAATTCTGTTAATCCATCTGTCAACCGTTGGTTAATAGAATCAAGGATATCATTATTTTTACAACTTTCACTTTCTTGCTTTTCTTTAATTTCACCTATCGCTTGTCTTTGTTCTAAAATTGTCTGATGTAATTTTTGTGTTGAATTATCAATTTCTGCAAATCGAGAATTAACAACTTCGATTTGTTGATGAATCTGAGTAAATTCCTGACTTTGATTTTCTTGATTATCCCGTAATTCTGCTAATTGCTGTTGACTGCTTTCATTACCATTTCTGATAGAAGTTTCAATTTCTGCAAATCGAGAACTAAAGACTTGTAGCTGTTGATTAATTTGTGATAATTCAGTTTGCAATTCTGCAATATTTCTCAAATATTCATCTTTATCAACAGTAGAACCTAAACTTTCTAAAGAAATATCTAATTGCTGTACCCGATTATTGATAACTTGCATTTGTTGATGAACTGCATTAAATTCTGTACTTAATTTTTGCATTGATATTTGAATTTTCTGGTCAACAATTTGACTAATTTCCTGTTTGTAAACTTCAAGTTTTCCCAAACGTTCATTAATTGCCATCTCAATTGTTTGGTCAATAATTTGGCTGAGTTGTTGTCTCCAAGCTTCGATTTGTTCCAAACGTTGATTAGAGGTATTCATGGTTTTTTCTACTTGGTGAAATTCTTCAGTAATATTTTGCAAACCTGTCTGTAATTGGTCTATTTGTGATTGTGATTGGGAATAATTAAACTTAGGACGATTGACTAAATTTAAAGCTACACTTAAACTCAGGGGAATAACTGCATAAACCACCTGTTGCGTCACTGTCGCTACTATTGTTCCCAATACTGATAACCCCAAACATACATACTCGCTAACTTCTAGCAACTGACGATTATTCATGTTAACTGGTATTACTTGTCAAGTCGTGATTACTATATCACAAAACATAGTCAATAAAATTCAGCAAATAAAACTTTATACTCTTTGCGCCTCTGCGTCTCTGCGTGCAAAAAATTCTTTCCTTCCGCAACGCTAATTTTTAGATATGAAAACTTCCAGATTGTATATCTTGACAATAGCATAAAATTTCCAGATGTCAATACCCTAGTAAAATCCTTAGCTTATTGATTACATGAGATTCTAAGTAGAGAAAAGACACAAGAGCCGCTATGAATTACCAAAAATGGTATTAAAATCCATTATCAGGAACAAGCGGAAGGTGGGTTTTATTAAGGTAGCATTAGTATTATAATGTATCAGTTACACTAAGACATAAGACCAAGTTCTCATTAAGAGGGAACTAGTAGTCTGTCAATCCAAAAATGACGGGTAAAGGCAAGCAGGGGGAGAAGAGGAGGGAAAAACAGAAGTTTTTTCCGATCATTCGTCAAAATAAATTTGACGAACTACTAGCGCGACCTAGGACATAGGAATCGCTATTAATTTGGATAAAACTTAAAACTTATATACATCAATGGTTCTGGATATATAAAAGGGATATTTAATCACAAGGGGAGCGGTAGAACCAACTCTTCCAAACTTGGCACATTTACCCAACTTCCTGTTTCATGAGATTCATGGGATAAATCCATTAACAATTGCGAATAAACCCCTTCTTTTAAAGAAGGTGTAATTTCTTGATGATTAGTAATTCCTTTTACCCATTCATCAACAACACGAAGAAAAGCACAAATTCGCCCATCATGATAATGTTGAGGAAAGAGAAATTGTTGGGGAATTGCTATTTCTGTTAAAGATTCTCCCGGTTGAGAACCCCAAACCCGAAAACCATGAATATAGTCTTTTTGATTCTTGCTACCTAAAACTAATGTTCCCTTATCACCATAAACTTCTATCCAATGAGTTCTAGCTGCATGAACAACCGCACTAATAGCAACTTGGCAAGGTGTACCATTTGCCAATTCTAGAGATAATAAACAAGTATCATCAGTATCAACTGCTTGTAATTCTCCAGTTACTGGATTAACTCTTTCCGAAATAGCAGTAATTAAATGAGCGTTTAATTTGTGAACTGGACCAAATAACCAATTAATATAATCAAAAGCATGAGAACCTAAAGAACCTAAAGCACCACCACCTTTTTCTTGAGTAGAATACCAATTCCAAGGACGAGAAGTATCAGCGCGAGAAGAACCCAACCAATCAATTTTAATTAATCGGATATTCCCCACATAATTTTCAGCAAGAAGTTGAGCAAAAAATTGCCATTCTGGAACAAACCGAAATTCAAAATCTACAGTGGCAATTACACCTTGATTTTTGGCTAATTGATATAATTCTTGAGATTCATTGACATTTAAAGTTATAGGTTTTTCTAACAAAAGATGTTTACCAGCTTGCAAAACCTGTTTAGCCATTTCATAGTGTAAAAATGGCGGTGTGGAAATGCTGACAGCTTCAACTGTCGGTAAAGCTAGAATTTCGGCTAAATTATCGCTTGCATAAGGGATATTATGAGTTTCTGCAATAGTTTTTGCTTTATTGACATCTCGATGATAAACAGCGACAATCTTAGTATTATGATGTGCTTGAAATGCGGGAATATGGACTTTTTGACCAAATCCCGTGCCAATAACTGCTACCCCAATCATGTTTAGTCTTTGCTAAGTTTACTTAAAAATAATTGTACCTTTGTGAAGATAGAAAATCAATTATTTAGTTTGATCAAATTTAATCACGAAAGCAATTGCAATACTCACCATCAAAATCAATACCATACTCAATGCTGAACCAAACCCCCAATTTTGACTAGCACCTAGAAACTGATTATAAACTAACCGCGCAGCAGTCATACTCGAAGTACCACCCAGTAATTCTGGGTCTATAAAATCTCCTAACCCAGTAATAAAAACTAGTAGCGAACCAGCCGCAATTCCTGGTAAAACTTGAGGTACAGTCACTTTCCAAAAGGTTTGCATGGGATTTGCACCCAAATCAGCAGCAGCTTCTAACAATTGTTTATCTAACTTTTCTAAGGAAGCATATAAAATTAATACCATGTAGGGTAACAGGCTGTAACTCATGCCAATTAATACCGCTAAGTTACTGTTCAAAATATTGATAGCGGGTAAACCAAAACTGGCTAATATACTATTTAATAATCCAGTGGGACGTAAAATTGTAATCCATGCGTAAGAACGCAATAAAGAAGAAGTCCATAAAGGTAAAACAAAAGCTAATACTAATAAAGTTTGCCACCGCTTCGGTGCTATTAAAGCAATCCAATAAGCAACGGGAAAACCTAAAATTAAAGTAATAATAGTAGTACCAAATGCCAAAAGAAGTGAGTTGAATATCACCTTTAAATAAATCGGTTCAAAAATGCGAAGATAGTTACCTAAACCGCTGGGATTTACTAAATCTCCTGGTCGAATATCCGGGACTAAACTTAACTCAAAAATTATTAATGTTGGCAAAACTAGCAACATTAATAACCAAATACCAGATGGTGCTAGTAAGCCCAAAGGAGATAACCAATTTTTCCCAGCAGGTTGTAATTTCTCTATTTTGTTCAGGTCGCTAGAAGATTCCATTTGCAAATTAGTGATTGTATAGCGGTATGCACTTGAATGAGATATTAATATTTACGGTAAAAGCCATAGGACAAAATATTTTCCTCCTTCTTTCTTTCCTCCTTTCCTCCTTCTTTCTTTCTTCTTTCTCCTGACTCCTGACTCCTGACTCCTTAAGTTAGTAATTGAGTCCAATAACGTTCATAAATCTCTTCAAATTTTCCTAAAGGTGTCAGACGTTCACATTTTGCTAAAAGTGATTGAGGAGGAAATAAATTAGTATTCTCTTGAATTGCTTTTGGTAACTGTTCAAATCCTGCCCGACTAGGAGTAGAAATATATAATCTTTCAGAAATTTTTGCTGCTACTTCTGGTTGCAAAATTAAATTAATCCAGGCATAAGCACCAGCTATATTAGGATTAGATTTGGGAATGACAATAGTATCAGTCCATAATGAAGAACCACTACGAGGAATTACAAATTTGAGTTTGGGATTTTCCTGGCAAATTTTGACGGCATCAGCAGAATAACACATAGCGACCGCTAAATCTCCCGCCAGAATTTTATTTTGCCAAGCATCTGTATCAAAAGCCGCAATAGCAGGTTTTAATATCTGCAATTTCTGATATGCTTGTTTAACCTCATTTTCATTTTGGGAATTATAGGAATAGCCCAACATCCGTAATGTTGCACCCATTACCTCTCGCACATCATTGAGTAAGGTAAAGCGTTTATTTAGTTGATCTTGATTTTGCCAAAGATACTCCCAATCTTCAGGGGCATTTGTGAGTTTTTCTGAATTATATAATAAACCCGTTGTTCCCCAATTAAAAGGAATACTGTAACGGTTATTAGGGTCATAACTAGGATTATTAAACTGGGGAAATAAATTATCTAAGCCAATTAAACGGCTATGATCTATTTCTATTAATAACCCTTTTTCCGCCATCTTTTGTACCATATAGTCAGATGGGTAAATGATGCTATAAGTACCACCACCTCCAGCTTGCAATTTAGCTAACATGACATCATTGGATTCATATACATCTGCTATTACTTTCACACCTGTTTGGGTCGTGAAGGTAGTTATTAATTCTTTATCTGTATATTGAGTCCAGGTATAAATATATAGTTTGTCACTTTGATTAGAGCTAATATAGTTTGACCCCACATTAGCTAGTCGCCAACCACAACTACCTAAAGATAAGGTAGAAAATGCCTCCATCTTTTTGAGAAAATTCCGTCTGTTAGTCATCTAATTTACATCTTGACTAATAGCTAAACAGTCAAATTTTTCCCACCAAGCATAAATGGGTGTATTTCTATCTGGTAAGCTACCATAAGTATTGGGTTGTAAAACATTGAGGTTCACACCATTGATTAATTCCACAACATAATTAACATGAGTTCCTAAATACATGACATTAATTAGTCGTCCCTCGAAACAATTTGTGGGTATATTAGGTTGATAAAGGGAAAGTTGAATTTTTTCAGGACGCACACTAACAACAACACTTTGAGCTATTTTTAGAGGAGTTTGTTCATTACGACCAACAATTATGGTTAATCCGGTTTTAGTAGAAATTGTCACAGATTCTGCATCTACTTCCACAATTTCACCGCTAAATAGATTAGTATCACCAATAAAGTCAGCCACAAAAGGTGTTTGCGGACTTTCGTAAATTTGGCTAGGAGTACCAATTTGTTCTATTTTGCCTTGATTCATCACCGCAATGCGATCAGATAAGCATAGTGCTTCTTCCTGATCATGTGTCACCATCACAAAAGTTAACCCTAAATCCTTGTGAAGATTAGATAACTCAACCTGCATCTCCTTGCGAAGTTTTAAGTCTAATGCTCCCAAAGGTTCATCGAGGAGAATGACTGCGGGACGATTAACCAAAGCCCTTGCTAAGGCTACCCGCTGTTGTTGACCACCGGAGAGTTGACTGGGAACACGCGATCGCAAACTTTCCATTTTTACTAGTTTCAAAGCATCTGTAACGCGACTAGCAATTTCCGATTTGGATATTTTTTTTAATCGCAATCCAAAAGCAATGTTTTCCCACACATTCAAGTGATTAAATAAAGCATAACTTTGAAATACAGTATTCACAGGTCGCAGATAAGGAGGAACATCAGTCATTAACTGACCTTGAATGAGTAACTTACCAGCATCCACCCTTTCAAATCCAGCAATTAAGCGGAGTGTCGTTGTTTTTCCACAACCAGATGGACCTAAAATACTAAAGAACTCTCCCTGCCTAACATCCAAATCCACTCCGTGGACTGCGGGTTCTTGGTTGAAAAACTTAAATACATTACGCAATTCAACATCAAGTGGCTGTAATGTTTTTGAACCTCTTTGATTCTGTATCGCAGTTTGAGCCATAATCTTGTCAGTTGTCAGTTGTCAGTAGGGGCGAAGCATTTGGAAGA